>JAZBPF010000680.1:0-7929 GCA_036351515.1 Pseudomonadales bacterium
CTACGACGGATGGCTGCGGACCTTCGAGGTGAACACCCTCGGGCCGCTCCGGGTGCTGCAGGCGCTCCTCCCCCCGCTCGCGCGGGCGGACGCCGGCAAGGCGGTGACCATCACGAGCCAGCTCGGCGCCCTGTCCTTCGAGGTGCCGACCTCCTACGCCTACTGCTCGTCGAAGGCGGCGGTGAACAAGGTCATGCGCATGGCGGCGCAGGAACTCGAGCGCGAGGGCATCGCCGTCTGCCTGATCCACCCGGGCTGGGTGCGTACGGACATGGGCGGCCCGAAGGGGGAACTGTCCGTGGACGAGAGCGCGGAAGGCATCGTCCGCGTGATCGAGGGACTCACGCTCGCGGACAGCGGCAGCTTCCTGAAGTGGAACGGCGAGCCGCACGGCTGGTGAGGGCGGTCCGGGAAAGCAGTCGCGGCTGAAGCCGGCTCCCACAAGGGCCGTGGCGCGCCGCGCGCTGGGAGCGCGCTTCAGCCGCGACCGCTTCGCTGCTCGGACCGCGTCGTCTGCTCGCCCCGCTGGAACTGCTGAAGCCGGCTATTGCCGTATCGAGTGGCTCGACCCCCTGTGGGAGCTGGCTTCAGCCGCGACAGCATCGCCCGACGCTGTCGTCGCCGCTGAAGCGGGCTCCCACAGGCTGGAGCGAAGTCCTCTCGCGTGGACCGCTTCCGCCGCCCCGCCCGGACGCCGGGCCTCAGAACTCGACGTTGCTCGCGCGGGACGCCGGCGTGCCGGGTTCCGGCTCGCCGCTCGCGGTCGGATCGGCCGGTTCCTCGAGCCAGCGGTTGAGCTCGAGGATGTCCGCGGGCGTCAGGATCCCCGCCTGGCGCTTGAGTGCCACCACGTCCTGCACGAAGTCGATGATCGAGTTCGCGTGGTCGCGGATCGCGGAGAACACGGCGCGCTGGGCGATGAGCACGTCCACCACGTTCCGCGTGCCCACCTCGTAGCCGGTCTGGGCCGCCTCGAGCGCCGACTGCGTCGAGATGATCGCCTGGGCCCGGGCGCGCGTGCGGGCCACGTCGCGCTTGACGTTGATGTACGACGCGCGGGTGAGCTGGGTCACGACGCGCAGCGTCCGTTCGTAGTTCTGCAGGCTGCTGTCGTAGTTCGCATAGGCCTGACGGCGCTGGGCGCTCACGCGCAGGCCGGAGAAGACCGGCACCGTCACGCTGAGGGCGATCACGTCCTGCTGCTGGTCCCGGCTGAAGGCCGCCGCCTCGCCGCTGATGAGATCGAGCTGATCCACGTCCGAGGTGTTCTCGCGGTGCGAGAGGCTCAGGGCCACCCGCGGCAGGTGGGCGGACGCCGCGGCCCGGGCCGTCTGGAGCGCCGCGTCCCGGCCGAGCTGGGAGACCGTGAGGTCGATGTTGTGCTCGCGCGTGAACGCGAGCCAGGGGTCGATGTCGTCCGGGGTGGGGTCCACCACCGGGAAGTCGTCCGCGAGCTGCCAGAGCTGGGCGTGGGACCGACCCGAGATGACCGAGAGAAGCTCCAGTGCCACGTCGAGGGCCGCCTCGTCGGCGAGGCGATCCGCGACCGCCGTGTCGTAGGCGGCCTGCGCGTCGTAGACGTCGGTGATCGCCACCAGGCCGACCTCGAAGCGCTGCTGCACCTGGTCGAGCTGGGCCTCGAGGGCGTTCTCCTGGGCCCGGGAGGCGGAGAGGTTGGCGGCCGCCCGCAGCACGCCGAAGTAGGCGTCCACGGTGCGCACGATCAGGTCCTGCTGCGCCTGGCTGAAGGTCGCCTGCGCCTGCTCCGAGAGCTCGGCGCCGCGGCGGAAGCTGAACCAGGCGCCGAGGTCGAAGAGCGGCTGCTCGAGCGAGATCGCCCAGTTCTCGGCGTCCACCGTCTGCTCGGTCTCGTTCGGCACCACGAGGGCACCGATGGCGAAGGCGCCGGCGGAATCCTGCTCCGTGTCGGCGATCTCGTAGGAGCCGTTCACCTGGGGCAGCAGCCCCGCCCGGGCGATGCGCCGCTCCTCGAGGCCTGCTCGATAGCTGGCCTCGGCGGCGGCGAGGACCGGGTCGTTGCGCAGGGCCAGCTCGTAGACGCCCGCGAGCGTGTTCTCCCACTGCGCCTCCATCTCCGGGGGCACGGCGGGCACGGGGGGCAGCTCGCTGCTCTCCCAGGTCTCGCCGGCCATGGCGAAGCTGGAGGTGGGGGACTCGTCCGTCGCGGCGACGGCGGGGGGAACGAGGGCGATCAGGGCGCAGGCGAGCCAGCGCCGGGACCCGCGGGGACGATCCTTGTTCACTGCATGATGCTCCAGACGATGGGTGCGTCACCGGCCCGAGGCCGGGCGGCCCGCGTCCGGGCGGCTGCGCCCGCACACCTGCGGACGGAGACGGCGACACGGGGCCCCCGCTGCCGCGTGGCGACGCGCATGCGCGCTTTCTACTCGCTCGCTTGCCGCGCGGTCAACTCACGCGGCCTCGGAGCCTCGACGGGTCGAGCCCCGTGGGGGACGAAGCGAGCGTCGCGCGCGGAGGCCGGGAAAGGCGCGAACGCCGTCGCGAGCGGCCCGATCGGCGCTGCCTGCGGACCAGCGGACGAGGCGTCCGGGGCGAGAGCGAGGGAGCTTTCGCGCGCAGGTGGCCGCTGCGTTCGCCCCGGACCACGCCGTCGGAGCCGCTTCCGTGGGCGGCGCCGATCGGGGCAGGCAGCAGACGCGCGTGGGCAGGCGGACGATGCTTTCGCGGACGCTCAGACGATCCGCGAGTCGTGCCGGCCCCAGTAGCGGTCCCGCAGGAGGCGCTTGTAGAGCTTGCCCGTGGGCAGGCGCGGGAGCTCGGCCACGAAGTCGACGGAGCGCGGGACCATGTAGTGCGCGAGATGGACGCGGGCGAAGGCGATCAGCTCCTCCTCGAGCTCGGGACCGGGCTCCACGCCGGGTGCCGGCTCGACGACGGCCTTCACCTCCTCGCCGAAGTCCTCGTTCGGGACCCCGAAGACCGCCACGTCGGCCACCTTCTCGTGGAGGATCAGCGCGTCCTCCACCTCCTGCGGATAGATGTTCACGCCGCCGGAGATGATCATGAAGGCCTTGCGGTCCGTGAGGTACAGATAGCCGTCCTCGTCGAGATAGCCGACATCCCCGAGGGCGGTCCAGTTCGGGTGCGCCGGATGCTGGCACTCGGCGGTCTTCTCCGGCGCGTTGTGGTACTCGAAGGGGCGCTGGGGCTGCTCGAAGTAGATCAGCCCCGCCTCTCCCGTGGGCAGCTCGTGCCCGGCCTCGTCGCAGACGTGGACCGTTCCGTTGACCGCGCGGCCCACGGAGCCCGGATGCGCGAGCCACTCCTCGCTCGTGATGAAGGTGGAGCCGTTGCCCTCCGTGCCCGCGTAGTACTCGTAGAGGATCGGCCCCCACCACTCGATCATGCGTCGCTTCACCTCCACGGGGCACGGCGCCGCCGCGTGGATCGCCACCCGGTGACTCGAGAGGTCGAAGGCCGCCCGCACGGACTCGTCGAGCTTCAGCATGCGCACGAACATGGTGGGCACCCACTGGCTGTGGGTGATCTGGTGGCGATCGATCAGCGTCAGCGCCTCCACGGGGTCGAACTTCTCCATCATCACCACGGTCCCGCCGAGGGACTGCGCGCCCAGGGAGAAGGCGAAGGGCGCCGCATGGTAGAGGGGCGCCGGCGAGAGATAGACCGTGTGCTCGTCGAAGCCGTACTGGCCCGTGAGCGCCGCGTTGATGCGCAGCCCCGCGCGGATGCCCTCGCCCGAGAGCGGGCGCTTGATGCCCTTCGGGCGCCCGGTGGTCCCGCTCGAGTAGAGCATGCTGTCGCCGGCGGGCTCGCTGCCGCGCGGGGTCGACGGACTGTCCGCGACGCTCTCCTCGAGCGGCGTCCAGCCGGGGACGACGCCGTTCGCCATGAGGAAGTGCTCCACCTCCGGGCAGCGTGGCGGCAGGAGTTCGGCGACTTCCGCCCGCGCCTGCGAGGAGAAGAGCACCCGCGCGCCGCAGTCGCGGACGATGTAGGCGGCCTCGTCGGCGGTGAGGTAGCGGTTGATGCACGTGAGGTAGAGGCCGGAGCGGAAGGCCGCCCAGGCGATCTCGAAGAAGCGGAGGTCGTTCTCCATGAACAGGGCGACGTGGTCCCCGGGCACGAGGCCCCGGTCCGCGAGCCAGTTCGCGATGCGGTTCGAGGCCGCGTCGAGTTCGCCGTGCGTGAGCACGGCGCCGGTGCGGGCGTGGATCGCCGCCGGCTTGTCCGGTGCCACCGTTCCCCAGTGTCCTGGATACATCGCGCGTGCTCCCTCGTCTCCCCTGCCGAACATACCGCCCCGCTCGGGCGGAGAGCCACCGCCCGACGCGAGCGGGCGGGGCGGCTCCGGGATCCTCGCCGGTGCCCCGGAGGTGACTCGGCGCCCCGAAGTCGGGTACACCTCTCCGCCGGAGCGGACGGAGGGGAGAGACCCGTGGAGCGACCGAGGATCACCGTGGGGAACCGGTCCCTGAAGGACCGGGTGGCGATCGTCACCGGAGCCGGCAGCGGCATGGGCCGGGCGACCGCCTACCTGTTCGCCGACGAGGGCGCGAAGGTGGCCGCCATGGACGTGAACGAGGCGGGCCTGGCCGAGACGGTCCGGACCATCGAGGACGTCGGCGGCCAGGTGCACGGCTGGCACCTCGACGTCTCCGACGGTCAGGCGGTGGACCGGGTCTTCGCGGACGTGGTCGAGCAGTTCGGCGGCATCGACATCCTCGTGAACAACGCGGGCATCTCGCAGTTCACGCCCATCGACGCCGACGACTACCTCGAGATCTGGGACCGGCATCTCGCGATCCTGCTCACGGCCCACGTGCGCACGGTGCGGGCGGCGCTGCCCTTCCTGCGCAGGTCCGACGCGCCGCGCATCGTCAATATCGCCTCCACGGAGGGCCTCGGGGCCACGCCCATGGGCAGCCCCTACACGGCCGCGAAGACAGGGGTCACGGGCCTGACCCGTTCCCTCGCGGTGGAGCTCGGGCCCGAGGGCATCACCGTGAACTGCATCTGCCCTGGCCCCATCCGTACCGGCATGACCGAGGCGATCCCGGACGAGCACAAGGTGATCTTCGCCAAGCGGCGGACCGCCCTGAAGCGCTACGGCGAGCCCGAGGAGGTGGCCCAGATCACCGTCTCCCTGTGCCTGCCCGCCGCCAGCTACCTCACCGGAGCGGTGATTCCCGTGGACGGCGGGCTCATGGCCCGCAATGCCTGAGGCGCCGCCCATGACCGAGACCGCGGAGCGACCGCTCGTCGAGACCACGCCGGAGGACTGGCCCTTCGCCTGCCTCTTCCGCGTGCGCTACTCGGAGATCGACGGGCAGCAGATCGTCTTCAACGCCCACTACCTCACCTGGTTCGACACGGCGCTGGCGGAGTACTTCCGGCACCTCGGCATCGTCTACGGCAGCGCGCGCGACGGCGCCGAGCCCGTGGACTTCCACACGGTCCGGAACCTCATCGACTACCACGCTCCCGTGCGCTTCGACGAGGTGATCGCCGTCTGCGCCCGCCCCGGGCGCATCGGTCGCGCGAGCGTCGCCTTCGAGCTCGCGATCTTCGCTCGCGGGGAGGAACGGCCCCGGGCCACGGGACAGGTGGTGTGGGTCTGCGCCGGGATCGGCGATCACGCCTCCCGGCCGATCCCGGAGCCCATGCGCGCACGCTTCGAGGCGGCGCGCACGGCGCCGCGGGTGGAGATCGACCCGGTGCGGATCTGACGGTGCGCGCGGACCCGATCGTCGCAGGCCCGGCGGAGCGTCGTCCGCGCGGGGGCAGCAGGGCTCCGGCCGGTCGGGCCGCGTGACGCCGGCGCCCGCCCTGCCGGTCGGCTATCGCCTCGAAGCGAGCGTGCCCTCGCTCGAGGACTACCGACGGCTGCGTGTGGAGACCGGGCTCTCGCCGAGAGCGCCGGAGGCCGCGGAGCGGGGCCTCGCCGGCTCGCTCTTCGCGGTGCAGCTCGTCCACGAGGACCGGGTCGTGGGCATGGCCCGCGTGATCGGGGACGGGGGCTGCTTCTTCCAGGTGGTCGACGTGGCCGTCGAGCGCGCGCATCAGGGGCGCGGGCTCGGCAAGGCGCTGATGGCCGCCGTGCTCGAGTGGCTCGCGGCGCACGTGCCCGAGACCGGATACGTGAGCCTCCTCGCGGACGTCCCGGCGGACGGGCTCTACGCGCAGTTCGGCTTCCGCCCCACGGCGCCCGCGACCGTCGGCATGGCGCTCGATCCGTCCCTGCTGCGGGGCTCGTGAACGCGGTCTCGTGGCGGGCGCTGCGCGCCGGGCTGAGCGCGCTGCTTCTGCTGGCCCCGGCGGCGCCGAGCGCGCAGCATGGGCCCATGCTCCTCGACCGCTTCGACACGGGCGATCCGACCCTCGACTGGTACGTCGTGAACGACGCGGTCATGGGTGGGCGCTCGGAGGGTGGGTTCCGCCTCGAAGCCGGCGCGCTCGTCTTCGCCGGCGTCACGAACACGGACGGCGGCGGCTTCTCCTCGATCCGCACGCGGCCACGGCGGCTCGACCTCTCGGGCCACGACGCCTTCGTCGTCCACGGCCACGGCGATGGTCGCCGCTACGTCTTCCGCCTCGAGACCGACGACGGCACCGCCTACTGGGCCGACTTCGATCCACCGGCCGACGGGGCCGGCGAGGTCCGGATCCCCCTCGACCGCTTCCGCCCCCGCTTCCGCGGCCGCTGGCTCGCCGGCCCGCCCCTCGACCCCGCCCGCGTCACCTCCCTCGGCGTCCTCTGCTACGACGGCCGCGACGGCCCCTTCCGCCTCGACCTCCACCGCCTCGAAGCCCACTAACCTCTTCGTCTGGACACCCACCAGTCCCCGCCCCCTTCCTCTGGACACCCAACAGATCCCGCACCCTGCCCTGGACACCCATCCTGCACTTCCTCTGGACACCCACCAGCCCCCTTCCTCTGGACACCCACCAGATCCGGCCCCCTGCCCTGGACACCCATCCCGACCGCCGCCTCCAAGGCTTCTCGACGCCCAGGGCCCCCAGGGCCTCTGGACGCCCAGCAACATTCCTTTTCCCTTTGCTGGACAGCCACCCGCTCGGCCCTGGCGCACAGGCCCGGGAGCTTCCGCCCGCAGTCCGTCAGTCCGAATCGGGCGATGCTTCCCCCATGGGCTACCCGCGCAGCATGACCGTCGATTCCGAGGCTGCCCGCTTCTACCACTGCGTGAGCCGCTGTGTCCGGCGCGCGTGGCTCTGCGGCGAGGATCCGGTCTCCGGAAGGAATCTCGACCACCGTCGCGGGTGGATCGAGGCGCGCCTGCTGGACCTTGCGAAGAGCTTCTCCGTCTCGCTCTACGCCTGGGCCGTGATGAGCAACCACACGCACGTGGTCCTGCGGATCGATCCCCGGCTCCCCGAGTCCTGGTCCGACGAGGACGTGGCGCGTCGCTGGGCGAGGCTCTCGCGGACGCTGGCTCCGCTGTCGGAAGCGGAGCAGGAACGCCGGGTCCGCGCGCTCCTGACCCAGCCGGAGCGGCTGCTCGAGCTCCGGCGGCGCCTCGGCAGCCTGAGTTGGTTCATGCGGTTCCTGAACGAGGCCGTCGCCCGTGAAGCGAACGCGGAGGACGAGTGCACGGGCCGGTTCTGGGAGGGTCGCTACAAGTGCCAGGCCCTGCTCGACGAGGCCGCGGTGCTCGCTTGCATGGCGTACGTGGACCTGAACCCGATCCGGGCGGGGATCGCTCGGGGGCTCGAGGGCAGCGACTTCACGAGCGTTCAGCGACGTCTGCGGAAACTCTCCCGCGATCCGCGAGGATCGGACGCGCCGCTGGCGCCGCTGACGGGCCCTGGTGAAGGGGGGCCACACCTGACCGTCCGCGCGTACGTCGATCTCGTGCGCTGGACGGAGCGACGATCGCGTTCCGGCCAGGAAGAACGCGCCGATGCGCC
>JAZBPF010000681.1:0-2126 GCA_036351515.1 Pseudomonadales bacterium
CCGCGACCGGGGCACGACGGCACGGTACGAACTCTGGCTCGACGTGCGCGATGCACCGGGCGTCTGGAACCGGCTCGAGGCACGGGCCCGGCCCGTGCCCTGGTCCCGCTGGGCCGCGCACCGGCTCCGGGCCGGTTTCGTCGAACTCTCGCCGCGCAACGCCGGCGAGTACGTGCCCCAGGCGCTGAACCTGCAGGCGAGCGGCATGCTGAGCTTCACGAAGGGCTGCTACCTCGGCCAGGAAGTGGTCGCGCGCATGCAGTACCGCGGCAAGCTCAAGAAGCGGCTCTACCGCTTCGCCGTGGACGGCCTCGAGCGGCCCCTCGCCCTGGGGACGCCGGTGACGGTGGATGGGCCGGAGGGCAAGGAGACCGGCGAGGTCGTCGCCGCCGCCTGCGACGAGGGCCGCTGCGAGATCCTCGCCGTCGCCCGCATCGACGACGCCGAGCGCCCGCTCTTCGCGGGCGGCCACGCGCTGACGCCCGAGCCGCTCTCCTACGACGTGGCACTGCCGCAGGCCGAATCGGCGAGCGGCTGAGGTCTGCTCCCGGGGAAGGTGTCTGTACGCCCCCTGTGGGAGCCGGCTTCAGCCGCGACGAACGGCATCGGCTGAAACCAGTCGCGACTGAAGTCGGCTCCCACAGGGCACGTCGGTACCCCGAGCGCTCCGGCTCTCAGGGCGTGAACAGTCGCTGGATGCTCGAGAAGTCGAGCCCGCCCGCGTCCGTGCGCCCTTCCGCCCCGCGGTTCTTGTGCATGACGTAGAGCGCGCGCGCGAGCGCGCCGAGGGGGGTCGACTGCCCCGAGGCCGCCGCCGCGTCCTGCGCCAGCCCAAGATCCTTGATCATGAGGTCCACCAGGAACCCGCCGGTGTAGCCTCTCGACGCCGGCACCCCTTCCATGACGCCCGGATAGGGGTTGTAGACGTTCAGCGCCCAGTTCCCGCCCGAGGACTGCTTCATGATGTCCGAGAGCACCGCGGGATCGAGGCCGTTGGCGACACCGAGCTGGATCGCTTCCGCCGTGCCGGTCATGAGCACGGCCAGGAGCATGTTGTTGCACATCTTCGCCACCTGCCCGGCGCCGGAGTCGCCGGCGTGGAAGACGTTCTTGCCCATGGCCTCGAACAGCGGGCGCGCCCGCTCGAGGGCGGCGCCGTCGCCCCCCACCATGAACGTCAGGGTGCCGGCCTCGGCACCGCCGACGCCGCCGGAGACCGGCGCGTCGAGCATGGCCCGCCCCTGCTCCGCCGCGGCCGCCGCCACGCGCCGCGCCGTGTCGGCGGCGATCGTCGAGCAGTCCACGAGCACCGCCTCCGGATCCGTGGCCGCGAGTACCCCGCCGTCCCCGAGCCACACCCGCTCCACGTGCGCGCCCGCCGGCAGCATCGAGAACACGAACTCCGCACCCGTGGCGGCCTCCGCCGCCGAGGCCGCGAGCGTGCAGCCGTCGGACTCGGCGCGACTGCGGGCTTCCGCCACCAGGTCGAAGGCCGTGACGCCGTGCCCGGCCTGCACGAGGTTGCGGGCCATGGGGCCGCCCATGTTGCCTAGGCCGATGAAGCCGATCTTCGCCATGTTCCTCTCTCCCCGTTCCCGTATGCCGCATGCACCCGGACTTCAGTCGCGACGACTCTGGTCGGGCGCCGTCGGTCGCCCGGCCCGCCGGAGCGGCTGAAGCTGGCTCCCACAAGTGGGGTGTCGATCCGCCCTGTGGGAGCAGACTTCAGTCGCGACTGCTTCGTTCCGGCCCCGCCGTCGCGGCTGAAGCCCGCTCCCACAAGCGGGGTGCCGATCCGCGCTGTGGGAGCAGACGTCAGTCGCGACTGCTCCGATCCGGCCCTGCCGTCGCGGCTGAAGCCCGCTCCCACAAGCGGGGTGCCGATCCGCCCCGTGGGAGCAGACTTCAGTCGCGACTGCTCCGATCCGGCCCCGCCGTCGCGGCTGAAGCCCGCTCCCACAAGCGGGGTGTCGATCCGCCCTGTGGGAGCAGACTTCAGTCGCGACTGCTTCGTTCCAAGCGGTTGAAGACCGCTCCCCGGTACCAGCATCAGGGATCGCGCAGATCCGCCAGCGGATTCTCGTCCCAGGGCGGCTCGAAGTGCGCCTGCACCGTCTTCGGCGACA
>JAZBPF010000682.1:0-2073 GCA_036351515.1 Pseudomonadales bacterium
CGTATGATCGCGCATGCGCGTCGATGGGACGAGGCGCTTCCTCGCCGGCTGACGCAAAGGCTGTGCGGGCGCGCTGGCCGCGGACCGGCATGCCCGGGCAGCGCAGCGACCGTCATCGGTCACTGGTCGTACGCTTCCTTCCTACGTAGGCGAGGCATCGAGTCACCCCCCGCTCCCTGAAGCAATGCCACCGCGCATAGCCGTCGAAGATCAGGAAGTCCGTACCACGGAGGATCAGTGGCGGAACGGACTCTCCAAGGTCGTGAATCCTGCGCTGCGCCGCGATGCGCGGCTGTACGTCTGCCTGGAAGGCCGGCGAGTCCAGCAATGAACCGCCCCGGGTTTCCCGGAGGCTCTCGGGTTTGAGTCAGGCGGCTGTCGCCAAGGCCTGCCTCGCGGTCTCGAACATCCTTTCGTACTCGCTCGGCGGCACATAGCCGATGGACTCGTGCAGCCGCTGATGGTTGTACCAGTGGACCCAGGTGAGCGTCGCGTGCTCCACGTCCTGCAAGCACCTCCAAGGGCCCCGTCGCCAGATCAGCTCCGCCTTGAATAGCCCGAAAACGGACTCCGCAAGCGCGTTGTCGTAGGAATCGCCAACGCTGCCGACAGATGCCTCGATGCCTGCGGCCGCGAGCCGCTCGCTGTACCGAATCGACACATATTGCGACCCGCGATCGCTATGGTGAATCAGGCCGCCGCGCTGGTTGCACCCGCGTTCGTACAAAGCCTGCTCCAGAGCATCCAGCGGAAGGTCCGTTCGCATGGTGCTCGCCGCCCGCCATCCGACGATGCGCCGGCTGAAGACATCGGTGACGAAGGCCACATAGACGTGGCCGCGCCACGTGGGTACGTACGTGAAGTCGGCGACCCAGAGCTGGTCGGGGCGTGACGCAGAGAATTGACGCTGTACGAGATCCTGAGGACAGGGGGCACTCGTATCCGGAGTCGTCGTGACCGGCGCTTTACCTCGAACAGCGCCTTGTATGCCCAGATCCCGCATCAGCCGCTCGACCGTACAGCGCGCCACCTCCTCGGCTTCACGTTGCAGCTGCCGCCAAACCTTGCGAGCGCCATAGACCTGAAAGTTCTCGTCCCAGACACTCCTGATCCGTTCACGGAGTTCAGCGTCACGCCTACGGCGCCTCGGGATCCGCTCTGGTTCGGTTTCCTCGGCCTTGCGGGCGTGGTAGGTCGACGGAGCGATCGGGAGAACCCTGCAGATCGGCTCGACTCCGTAGACACTGCGGTGATCGTCGATGAACGCGATCATTTCTTCGGTCGGCGGTCGAGCTCCGCCTGCGCGAAATACGCCGAGGCCTTGCGGAGTATCTCGTTGGCCTGGCGTAGTTCTCGAACCTCGCGCTCGAGTTCCTTCAGCCGAGCACGCTCCTCCGTCGTCGTCCCGTTCCGGACGCCAGTGTCGCGCTCATGCTGGCGAATCCAGCTGCGCAGCGTCTCGGCCGTGCAGCCGATCTTGCCGGCGACCGAGCCGATGGCGGCCCACTGTGATGAATGTTGATCCTGAATTTCCAGGACCATGCGGACGGCCCGCTCGCGGACCTCGGGTGAGTAGCGCTTCGTCGTTGTCATGGCTCGATCCTCTCAAGAGATCGAGCCTCCGGAAATCCCGGGGCGGTTCAATCCGTACCCTGGGCGGCGCTGGGAGGACATCCGCCCTTCTTCGATCGCGCCGCCTTGCCCGCTTGCCGGTCGGCTGCGCCCTTCACGCCCGTGACCTGGCTGCGCCAGGGGTGGGCCGGGGCGAACACGCCGTGATAGCGCGTCAGGTTCGCACGCGGCCGCGGCACCAGCGCTGCGAGCCGCGCCATGAAGTCCTCCGGCGTGAACTTCAGATGGGTCGTGCCATCCCGGAACGGGCGCTTCAGGGCGAGCAGGACCTCGCCCCGGCGGTTCAGGCTGAGCCGCTCGAGCGCGATCGCGGGGCGAGTTACGTATCGGCAGAGACGCTCGAGCTTATCCCGGTTGCCCGTGGGGCAGGCGACTGCAGCATTCAGGGAGAAGCCTTGCTGGTTCGCGGTGACCGGCTTCACCGTCTCCGGTCGTGCGAGC
>JAZBPF010000683.1:0-4222 GCA_036351515.1 Pseudomonadales bacterium
AGGCCAGGGCCTCGAGGACGGCGTCGGCGGCGACCGGGGTCCCGACCCCGGCGGTCTCGAGGCGCGTGAAGAGTTCCGATGTGGCGGCCATGGAGGGCTCCGACGCGGATGGCGAGGCGGGCGAAGCGTACCGTTCGCTCGTTGAGGGCGCGATCCCCGCTGCCCTGCTGCGCTCGGCCCGCGCAGAGGGCGATCGATCCTTCACCGACGCTCAGTTCGCTCCGGAGCGCAGGGCGCTGAGCTCTTCGTCGAGGGCGAGCTCCGGCCAGGTGGCTTCCACCTGCCGGAGCGCGGTGCGTGCGTCCGCGTCGCGGCCCCGGGCAGCGTAGCGGCGGATGAACGCCAGCGCGTCCTCGCGACAGCCGGGATCCAGCCGGTCGGTCGTGTTCGTTCCCGATCGGGTGAACACCTCGGCGGAGCGGATTTCCCGATCCACGCCGCCGAGACTGTACTTGTAGGGTTCGTTTCCGATCGTGAAATCGTAGCGCTCGAGCCCGTGGGCGATGGCCCATCGAATGCAGTGGGCGTGCAACAGCAGCCCCGCCGACAGATCCCGCACGGCGTCGTCCCGTCCTGCCACGTGGAAGAGGGCCTCCCGCCTTCTCCAGTCGACGTAGTTCGCCTGCGCGGCGATCGGCTTGCCGGCGCGCCACAGGATCGTCAGGTGGACCAGGCCGCTGGCGAGGCCGAGCAGCACGGCGTCCTTGAGCAGTTCTGCCAGCCGCGACGCGCGCTTCCTGCCCTTCTCTTCCGCGTGCCTCAGGTACCAGAGCCTGGAGAGGATCGTGACGTCCTCGGCGTAGGTCTCCGGGCGGGAACTCCGGAGCTTCAGGGCGGGGTCGCCGTCGAGCTGGCGCAGCAGACGACGAAGCTTCTGCCGGGTGTTCGGATTCAGCCCGGCGAGATAGGTCGAGAAGCGGTCCGGAAGCTCGATGCAGGGGCACAGGAGGTTGTTGGTCCGCCCTTCGTTGATGAAGTGCTCGTTGGCCTTCCGGTCGAAGCGCTCCGGATCGAACGCCTCGGTGAAGGCGTCCAGGCGGCGCGTCGGTCCACGGAAGTAGTTCAGGACGACGCGCTGGAAGGTCATCCCGGAAATCTCTTCGGCGAAGGCGCGGCAGACCTCCGTCTCCACGGCCGGATCGCAGAGGATCCCCGTGTAGTCCGCATCGAACACGTGACCCAGCATGTCGAGCACGTTGGTCAGGCGCCCGGCCGCCTTGCTCCACCTCGTGGTCACGATCAGGGGCAGCAGGCCGACGCAGCGGCCGTCGTCGGCCCACGCCGTCAGGATGCGGAACCTGCCCGCGGTCCGGATGGCGATGGAGGAGAGGAAGGTGCAGGACAGATAGAGATGCGCGTGCGGGTCGGTCCGGTACAGCTCGTCCCACGCGAGCTCGATCTCCATGAGCCGCTCGACGGTGTCGATGACCTCAATGTGCACGGGGGCGTCCACGAGGCGCGCCGCAGCCACCGGGCCCTTCTCTGATCGCTCGGCGCTCATGCCGGACGGGATCTCCCTCGAACCCCGGGCGCTCGGAGGCGGATCCCGGATTCGCCCTTCGTATCGGACCGCAGCGTTCGCTTCACGACGAGTTCCGTCGATGGTGGCGTTTTCGTCGACCCGCGTTTCTCCCGACCGCCGGGGGCGAGGGTGCCGCAAACCGCGGGTTCACGCGCCGTATGTTATACAGTAACATCCCGCGCCCGACGAACGCTGGCCGCGATCGCCGCCAGTCTCGAGGACCTTCGTGAGGAGCAGCAATGGACACGACCCGTAGATTCTCCCCGGTCAGCCTGTTTCTGGCGGGGGCGGCGCTGAGCGCCGGAGCCCAGGCGGAGGACCGCGACGTCCCGGAGACCTTCCAGCTCGAGGAGGTGATCGTCCGCTCCTCGCCGCTGCGGACGGCCATCGAGGAGATCGCACTCGGCACGACCGTGCTCGATCGTTCGGACATCCTGCGCAATCTGGACGGCACCATCGGCGAGACGCTGGCGCGTCAACCGGGGGTGAGCTCCACCTTCTTCGGCCCCGGCGCTTCCCGGCCCATCATTCGAGGGCTCGGAGGGGATCGCATCCGGGTCCTGAACAACGACATCTCCACCTTCGACGTGTCCACGGCCAGCAACGACCACCTGGTGGGCAGCACCGAGATGGCGACGGCCGAGCGTGTCGAGATTCTTCGAGGTGCCCAGACCCTTCGCTACGGCCAGAATGCCGTCGGCGGGGTGGTGAACGTCTTCGACAACCGGATTCCCCGGAGCCGCCCCGACGACGGCTTCGAGGGCGACGTGACGGCTGCCTACTCCACGGTGGACGAAGGCCGGACCATCGGCGGCCGGGCCGACGTCGGTCTCGGCGACAACCTGGTGTTCCATGTCGACGGCAACGACCGCGATGCGGACGAGTACGAAATCCCCGGCTTCGCCAGCGAGGCGGCCGAGGAAGAGGGCGTCGAGGACATCGTCGAGAACCCCCAGTCCGAGGCGAGGTCGGCCACGGCAGGTCTGTCGTGGATCGGGGATCGAGGCTACGTCGGGATCTCGGTGGGGTTCCAGGAAGGCCGCTACGGCGTGCCCGGTGCCAAGAAGAAGGAGGAGGAAGAAGAGGAGGGGCCGATCTCGATCGACTTCGAGCAGACCCGGGTCGATCTCGATTCGGAGTACAACTTCGACGAGGGTCTCGTGAAGCTCGCCAAGTTCCGCTTCGGCTGGTCCGACTACGAGCACACGGAACTCGCGGGCGACGAACCCGAGACGCTCTTCACGAACGACGAATGGGAACTCCGGGCCGAAGCGCTCCTCAACGACTACGCCTTCGGTGACGGCGAGGTGACGGGTACCGTCGGCCTCAACGTCGCCGACCGGGAATTCGAGGCGCAGGGAGACGAAGCCTTCGTTCCGCAGAACGAGCAGTTCCGCTGGGGCGTCTTCGGTCTCGGGCGGTACACGCTGAATCCGCTCATCCTCGAAGCGAGTGCGCGGATCGACCAGCAGGAGAACGAAACGAGCAATCTCCGGTTCGCTGGCGTCGACGTGACCAACTCGGTGACCACCTTCTCGGCAGCCGTCACGGGCCTCGTCGAGATCACCGAGAACACCACGGTGGGCCTCAACCTGGCGCGCTCCGAGCGGGCCCCGACCGCCGAGGAGCTGTTCTCCAACGGGTTCCACCCGGCGACGAGCACGGTCGAGATCGGCGACATCAATCTCGACACCGAGCTCGGGTATTCGGCAGAGCTGTCGTTCAAGACCCGGGGTGACGCGTTCGGCTTCGGCGCGAACCTGTACTTCACCGACTACCGCGACTTCATCTTCCTGAGCCCCACGGGCGACTTCTTCGAGGAAGGGGACCCGTTCCCCGCCGACGAAGGGTTCCCGGTCTTCGCCTATCAGCAGGCCGACGCAGAGCTCTACGGTTTCGAGGTGGAGGCGGACTACCTGGCACTGGATACGCCGAACTACCGGGTGACGGTGGACGCACAGCTGGACCTGGCTCGCGGGGAGACCACCGAGAGCACCACCTTCGGAGGCATCGCGAACGTCCGCGAGGAGTTCACGCCCCTGGGCGGGAATGCGACCACCGTGCCGAGCGGCGATCTGCCCTTCTTCCCGCCGGTCCGCTTCTTCGCCGGTGTGAACGTCGCCTACAAGCCCCTGAACTCGACCCTTCGCCTGGAGGTCCAGCGCGTGGGTGAGCAGGATCGCGTCGGTCAGGCCCCGGAGGGCAGCGAGGTCGACATCCCGGGCACCGTGCCCACGGACGCCTTCACGTTCCTCAACGTGTATCTGGAGGTGCAGCCCTTCCGGACGATGGACAACGTCACGCTGTCCCTGCGGGCGCGCAACCTGACGGACGAGTTCGCACGCTCCGCCACCTCCTTCCTGGCCCAGTCGGCACCGCTGCCGGGCCGGGACATTCGCTTCGGGATCAACGTCGGCTTCTGATCGCCGGCCCGGTCGGGCGCCTTCCCGGGCGTCCGGCCGGGCCGATTCGGCTCCACGAAGCACGCTCCTGGCCGTCCGGCGGAGCGGTCCCCGGAAGGCTCGCCCACCGCTCCGCCAGGAGCTTCCATCGGACGATCACGCCCGACTACCCCTCGCGCTACGTCCTGGTTCGGCGCGGATCGAGGCCCGGACGGCCTCCTCCGGAACTCCTTCAGAGCTCCCGGAACTGCATCGCGTGCAGCCGTGCGAAGGTGGGGCTCGTGCGCAGCAGCTCGTC
>JAZBPF010000684.1:0-3421 GCA_036351515.1 Pseudomonadales bacterium
CACGAAGACCCCGAGCGGTCAGGACGCGTAGCGCTTCCGACCGCTCGACTATTTCGTGCACCCCCATGAACCCGAAACAGGCCCCATCACGGCGATTGACTTGGCTATGAGAGGGCGCAGCGCCCAGCGACCGTAGAAGCCAGCGTCCGCGACCGCATGCTGCAGTCGCGTCCACGAGCCCGTAGCATCGACGCGAGAGGCGAGCGCGTCCGCGCCCGCCGCCACCGGGGGAGAGCCATCATGAGGTCGATCCGCATCCTGACCGTCGCCCTGCTCACGGCCGTCGCGACCGCCGCCGGAGCTGCCCAGGGCGCCCTGGACGAGGACACCATCACGCGCTGGATGGGCGCGGCGAGCGCCGTGCGCGCCTGGGCCGAGACCCACGAGGACGAGACGCCGGATCCCGGCAGCTTCTTCGACGGGGAACTCCGCATGCCCACGCCGGAGGACATCCAGCGCGTCTACACCACCATGTACGAGCACGATGCCGGACTGCGGGAGACGATCCAGGACCACGGCTTCGAGACCGCCGAGGAATGGGGCGACGTGAGCACCCGCATCACCCTCGGCCTGGCGTCCCTCGAGATGGCCCAGGCCGCGCCGGAAATGGACGCCGAGATGGCCCGCGCCATGGCCGAGATGGAGAACAACCCCAACATCCCGCCGCAGATGCGCGCGATGATGGAGCAGGCCATGAGCGGCGTGCAGAAGCTCCGCGAGGGCGCCCGCGAGGAGGACCTGCCCGCGCTGCGCGCCATGCAGGGCGAGCTGCGCGCGTTCATGGAGACCGAGGCCGGCGCCCGCTGAGCGGAAACCGGCCACCGCGTCAGGGCTCGAGGGAGCCCGTGAGCGAGGCCCGCTGGCTCAGCTCGATCCAGTGACCGCCGGGCTCGATCACGAAGGAGATGCGCGCCACGTCACCGAGCGTGCGCGGCGCCATGCCCTCGCGTCCGCCGGCGTCGAGGGCCTCCGCATGAGCGGCGTCGGCACGGTCCACCTGGAAGGTCACGTAGCGGATGCCGGTTCCGTCGAGGCCCCCCGGCGGCTCGGCGGACGGGGCGGCCACGAGCCGGAGCGCGGACTGCCCCACGGCGACGCGCCCGTCCTCCACAGGCAGCCCGAGTCCCGCGAAGAAGCGCGCGCTCGCCGCCGGATCGACGACCCGGAGGTCGAGCTCCAGCCGCCGCGTCTCCGCGGGGGCGAGGCGCACGCCGTTGCCCTCCGGATCCTCGAGCCCCGTCGCCTCCTCCAGACCGGGCCCGAGGAACGTGACCGGCCCCCAGCCCGTGGGCACACCCGGCACCTCGCCGCCACGGCGATGGTTCAGCTTCACGATCGAGTCCCCCCAGTGGTGTCGGGCCTGCAGCCGGCCGCCGCCCAGGGGCAGGTCGTGATCCACCGTGAGTCCCACGCGCTCCCGATAGAAGGCGAGCATGGCCGCCGGCTCCGCTGCCGCGAGGGCGATGCCGACGTCGAGGGCGGGCTTCACGAGACGCATCTCAGGACGCCCGGCCGTAGTCCCAGGAGCGGCGCCGGACCGGCGTGACCACGATGTACGCGGCACCGGGGCGCGCCTCCGTCGGCAGCTCGTCCTCGGGAACGCCGCGGGCCCGGGCCCCGGCCTGTGCGTAGCCCAGCGCCTCGGCGGGTTCGCGGACGATCCGGGCCTCCCCCTGGATCATCGCCCCCTTGATGTCCGCCATGGTGCTGCCGGACTCCACGAGCAGGCTCACCTTCGGGTTGCGCTCGACGTTGCGCACCTTGTGGGTCCCGTCGCGGACGCCGCAGACCACCTCCTCGCCGTGGCGGAAGTAGCCGAGGGGCACGCTGTGCGGATAGCCGTCCTCGTCGATCGAGGACAGGACGATCCAGCCGGGACGGCTGTCGAGGAAGGCGTCGAACTCCTCACGGGTCAGGCGGGCGGGCACGGGGGAACCTCTCTCGTCGGTTGCGGACCCCTCGATTCTAACCGGCGTCGACCGGCGCCTCGGCACGGAGTCCGGACACCAGGGTCTCGTAGTCGAGGAGGAGCACGAGCCCCTCGACCGTCTCGTCCGCCCCCTCCCCGCACGCCCAGAGATGCAGGATGCGACGGGGTCGGCCACGCCCCTCCTCGTGGACCGAACCGCGCAGGATGCCCAGGCCCGGTTCCTTCGGATCCCTCCGATCACTCACGGCGGACCCGATCCGCGCGGAAGCCGGGACCCGGTCGAGGACCCGCGTGCCGTGGAGCCTCCGACCGCGGATGCAGCGCCCGGCACCGGCGTCCTCGGACGCGGGCCGCGGGTCGAGGTGCGGGGCGACGTACTCGACCCGGAGCACCGCGCCATCGAGGGCGCACGGGTCCGAACCCGGAAAGGTCCGTCCGCAGGCGAATGCCGCGTCCACGTAGCGCTGCAGCGCCTGCGTCGTGACGACCGGGTCGAGCGGATACCAGGCGCTGCTCGCGAAGCGGCCGGCGACGATGGCCCCTGCACCCACCGCGACCACGACCCATGGCACACACCAGCGCAGCGGGTCCCGGTGAAGATCCAGGACGCGCCACGCGAGCCACGTCGCGGCGGCGGCCGGAACCAGGCACGTCGAGACCTGGAACAGGGTCAGCCTCGCCTGCGCGGAGGCCGGCACCGCCCCGGCGGACAGGAGCGCCAGCACGCCCGCCAGGAGACCGAACCCGACCCATCGCGGCGGAACGGCCCGCAGCGCCGGCACGACCAGCGCCGCGAGCCCGAAGCAGCCACCCGCGAACGCGACCGCCTGCCCGAGCGCGACTCCGGCCCCGCCTGCCCGAAGCAGGGTCGAGGGTGACCCCAGGATCGTGACCACGGCCACTGCGAGTTCGACGAGGGCAGCCGGGAAGAGGAACAGGGACCCGAAGAGCAGCGGTACCACGAGCGGCGCAACGAGGATCAACACCCCCACCGCGAGCGGGCGCTCCAGCAGGCCCGGCACAGGACTTCGCGGCGGAGGCTCCGCCGTCGAGCCCGTCATCGATGCCGGGCCTCCCTTCCCTGCGAGCGTACGGCTCCCCGCAGCAGAGGAGCACGGTGGCTCCAGCGCCGGCTCCGCCACGAAAGAGCGGAGGCGGTACCGGCGCCCGGGGACGATGCACGGACCGTCACCTTCCGGAAGCGGCGCCGCACGTCGTGTTCACAGGCCTACCGCATGCCTACGCGGGCGAGGACGACGCGCTCGCCGGCACGGAACGCCGCAGGGCCGGCCGGGGCAGTCTCCTGCGGTCCCCAGGACGGATCACGGGAGCCGTCGCGGGGCTCGGTGACCTCATTCGCCAGCCTCGGCCAGAGCGACGGAGACGACGCGGTCGCCGTGGGCGCTGCCGAGATACAGCCGGTCCGCGACGCGCAGGGCGACCGTCGCGTAGCCCATGGGCGGGCCGTCGCCGTCGAGTACGACCTCGGTC
>JAZBPF010000685.1:0-2501 GCA_036351515.1 Pseudomonadales bacterium
AGACGTCCGTCGCAGCGTCCGCAAAGGCGCATGGGGTCAGCGAACAGACGATCTACCCCTGGCGGAAGTACTACGGTGAGCTCGAGGTGAACGACGTCCGCTACCTTCGACTGCTCGAGCAGGAGAACGCCCGGCGGAAAACGCCCCTAGCCTAGTGGGACCTCAATATCGAGGTCATTAAGGAGGAGAACAAGAAAATGTGGTGAGCGCGTCGGCGCGTCGGTCGGTAGCTCGCTACATTGCGAGCCGCGGGATCTCGCTGCCACGCGCCCGGTATCTGGCACGGGTCGCGCGTTCGACCCTGAGCTCTCGGTCCGTACTCGAAGCCAAGGACCGAGAGCCGGTCGTTGCCATGAAGGATCTGGCCCGACGGCACCCGCGATTCGGTTGCCGGAGAATCCGGATGCTCTACCAGCGGCAGGGGCTTCTCAAGAGCTCGGATCGCGGTTGGCGACTCTGCGATGGATGTCAAGATAGTTGTCGCTTGGATCACGCGGTTTGCCGCGAATCGTTCTGCGGTCCAGAGGCCGCTGTCACGTCGGGGCTCTCCGGGTTGAGGGTAACGGAATCGATGACCTCCCAGTTCCGCGTTCGGCCGCTCCAGCGCCTCGGATTCGCCGCTCGCGCGGCTTCGTAGGTCCGATGGCGTCGCGCGAGAATGTGGCGGTCCTCCCCAGCATGACGCTGGGCAGGCGTCACGTAGCGAATGCCGCTGTGCCGGTGCTGGTGGTTGTACCAGCGCACAAAGCGAGCCGCCCAGGCGCGGGCCTCATTGAGGCTGGTGAAGGGCGAGGTCGGATACTCCGGCCGGTACTTCGCCGTCCGGAACAGCGACTCGACGAAGGCGTTGTCGTTGCTCACCCGCGGCCGCGAGTACGAGGGCTGCACCCCGAGCCAGTGCATCATCGCCAGCACCGTCGTTCCCTTCAGCGTGGCGCCGTTGTCGCCGTGAAGGATCGGGCGACGTTCGTTCGCTGCGATCCCTTCGGCCAAGGCGGTTCGCTTCAGCAAGTGGGCCGCATGATCCGAGTCGTACGTCTCGTGGACCTCGAAGCCGACGATCTTTCGGCTGAAGACGTCGAGGATCAGGTACAGGTAGAACCATCGGCCCGTCACCGATGCCGGGAGGTAGGTCATGTCCCAGGTCCACAGCTCGTTCGGTGCGGTCGCTGTGTGCGTGCTCGGCGGCTTGCGCCGTTCGGGCGCCTTCGATCGTCCACGATGCCGGACCTGATCGGCGTCCCGCAGGACGCGGTAGAAGCTCGATTCCGAGGCGATGTAGCGCGCTTCGTCGGCAAGCTCGGGGACGATCCGGCCAGGCGGGACCTCCGCGAAGCGGTCGCTGTTGGCGACCGCCAGGATCTCGGCCCGCTCGGCATCGCTCAGTGCATGGGCGGGCTTCGGCCGGTCGGCATGCGGGCGGCGGTCGCCCAGCTCGAGACCCTTCTCTCGGCGCCAGCGCTGGACCGTCCGTGGGTCGACGCCGATGAGCTGACACGCGGGAGCCAGCCGCGCACCGGCGGAGCGTGCTTCGTCGAGGTGGGCCACGAGGGCCCTGCGATCTTCCACGGGGATCATTCGTCCCCGCCCTCTCGGAAGATCGCCGAGAGCTTTTTTGACAGCACCAGCAGGGCCGCCGTCTCGGCCAGCGCCTTCTCCTTGTGCTTGAGATCTCGCTCCAGGTTCTTGATCCGCTTGCGATCGGCGCGTACCTGCTCGCGGCTCAAGGGCTCGGACTCGACGTCGTTCAGAGAGTCCATCGCCTGGGCGCGCCAGCGCTCGAGGTCCTTCGGGAAGACACCATGCTCACGGCACCAGGCATTCCGAGCCTGCTCGTCGAGCGCCGCGGTATGAATCACGGCTTCCAGTCGCGCGGGACCGGTCCAGGTCCGCTCCCCCGGATCGGCCAGTGCCTGCGACCTCCAGCGCTCAAGGGTGGGGATGCTCACGCCGAACTCGGTCGACACCGCCTCCAGCGTTGCGCTCTCCGGCGGCAACAACCGAGCTACCGCCTTGGCCTTGAAGGCCTTCCCGTATCGGGCCATTGCAGTCCTCCGCACCCTCTGCATTCAAGTCTAAGGGATGCGGCAACTACCTTGACGCAGAGGGCTTGCAGGCCAGCCTTGTTCCAGAGCCTCCAGGCACGGTCGGAGCTCATGGGGAACCCTTGGCGCTGCAGGAGGATCCGGATTCTCCGATAACCGAACCTCGGGTGCTGTCGGGCCAGATCCTTCATGGCTCCGAGCGGTTTCCGGTCCTTGACCTCGAGCACGGATTGGTAGCTCAGGGTCGAGCGAGCAAACCTCGCAAGAGAGCAGGCGCGTCGCAGCGAGATCCCACGGCTCGCGATGTAGCGAGCCACCGACCGCCGCGCCGACGCGCTCACCACTTTTTTGCGTTCACCTCCTTCATGACCTCGATCTCGAGATCCCGCTCGGCCAGCAGCTTCTTCAGCCGGGCGTTCTCCTTCTCAAGCGATCGAAGGTGGCGGACGTCGTTCA
>JAZBPF010000686.1:0-2395 GCA_036351515.1 Pseudomonadales bacterium
CATGACCATCCACTGCGACGTCGTCAGCGCCGAGGAAGAGCTGTTCTCCGGCCGCGTGACCATGGTCGTCGCCACCGGCTCCCTCGGCGAGCTCGGCATCATGCCCGGCCACGCGTCCCTGCTCACGGGGATCAAGCCCGGTCCCGTGCGGCTGCTCTTCGACAACGGCACGGAGGAGACGATCTTCGCCTCCGGCGGCTATCTCGAGGTCCAGCCGGGCGTGGTGACCATCCTCGCGGACACGGCCGTCCGGGCCGACGACCTCGACGAGGCCGCCGCGACCCGGGCCATGGAGGACGCGGAGCGCGCCATGGCGGAGCAGACCTCCGACTTCGAATACTCCGTGGCGGCGGCCCAGCTCGCCGAGGCCGCGGCGCAGCTGCGCGTACTGCGCATGCGCAAGCGCCGCGGATCCTGACGGCCGACGGTTCCGTCGGGGCGTCGTGACATCGTCGCGGCGCATGGGTACAAGGAAGGGGCGGCCCGTGGGCCGCCCTTCTCGTTTCCGGAAGACGGACTCCCGGCCATGGCAGCGACGGCGGCTCTGATCCTCGCCGCGGGCAAGGGCACCCGCATGCGTTCGGCGCTGCCCAAGGTGCTCCATGCGCTGGGCGGGCGCCCGCTGCTCGCCCACGTCCTCGACACCGCCGCGGCCGCGGCCGAGCGTACCGTCGTCGTCGTGAGCCCGGACGCTGCCGAAGTAGCCTCCCTCGCCCGGTCGGCGGACGCCGAGTGCGTCGAGCAGGCCGAACGCCTGGGCACCGGAGACGCCGTGCGCCGCGCGCTCCCCTCGCTCGCCGGGGACGACCGCGTGCTCGTGCTCTGCGGGGACGTCCCGCTCCTCACCGTCGAGACGGCGCGGGCCCTCCTCGAGGGCACGCCGGCCGGCGCCCTCGGCCTGGTGACGGCCCGCGTCCCGGACCCGACCGGCCTCGGCCGCATCCTCCGGGACGACGACGACGCCGTGCGCGCGATCGTCGAGGAACGGGACGCGACGGAGGCGCAGCGGCGCATCGACGAGATCAACGCCGGCATCTACGTGCTCCCGGTGCCGCGCCTCGAGCGCTGGCTCGCCCGGCTCACCAACGCCAACGCCCAGGGCGAGTACTACCTCACGGACCTCGTCGCCTTCGCCGTCGACGACGGCGTGGCGGTGCATGCCCACCGCGTGCACGACCTCGACGAGATCGCCGGCGTCAACGACCGCGTGCAGCTCGCGCGCCTCGAACGGAGCTGGCAGCGCCGCTGCGCGGAACGCCTGCAGCGCGCCGGGGTCACGCTGCTCGACCCGGCCCGCTTCGACCAGCGCGGCACGCTCACGGCCGGCGAGGACTGCGTGATCGACGTCGGCTGCGTCTTCGAGGGGACGGTGACGCTCGGCCGGAACGTGCGCGTCGGCCCCCACTGCGTGCTGCGGGACGTGGAGCTGGGGGACGACACGGTGGTGGAGGCCTTCACGCATCTCGAGGGCGCGCGCGTCGGTCGCGGGGTCCAGCTCGGGCCCTTCGCCCGCCTGCGCGAGGGCACGGAACTCGCGGACCGGACGAAGATCGGCAACTTCGTGGAGACGAAGAAGACGCGCCTCGGGCCGGGTACCAAGGCCAATCACCTCGCCTACCTCGGCGACACGACCCTCGGCGCCGGCTGCAACGTCGGCGCGGGCACCATCACCTGCAACTACGACGGCACGGCGAAGCATCCGACGACGGGCGGCGACGGCGTGTTCATCGGTTCCAACGCGACGCTGGTGGCGCCCCTGGAGCTCGGCGACGGCGCCTACGTCGCCGCCGGCTCCACGGTCACCACCCGCGTACCGGACGCGGCCCTCGCCGTCGGCCGCGCGCGGCAGCGCAACATCGAGGGATGGACGGCGCCGAAGGACCGCGGGCGCCGTTCCGACGAGGACTGACGCCCACGGGGCGTCGCCAGGAGAATTCGCGATGTGTGGAATCGTCGGGGCGGTGGCCCGCCGGCCGGTGGTCGAGATCCTCCTCGAGGGGCTCCAGCGCCTCGAGTACCGTGGCTACGATTCCGCCGGCCTCGCGGTCCTCGCGGAAGGGGACGGGCTCGTGCGGCACCGGGTGCAGGGGAAGGTCCGGGACCTGCGCGATCATCTGCGCTCGCATCCGGTCGCCGGCACCACGGGCATCGCCCACACGCGCTGGGCGACGCACGGCGCGCCGAGCGAGCGGAACGCCCACCCCCACGTCTCCGGCGACCGCCTCGCGGTGGTCCACAACGGCATCATCGAGAACCACGAGGCCCTGCGGGACCGCCTGGAGGGCGAGGGCTACGTGTTCACGTCGGAGACGGACTCGGAGACCGTCGCGCACCTGATCGACCTGCACTTCCGCAACGCGCGGAGCCTCGCCGACGCCGTGCGCCTCGCCGTGCG
>JAZBPF010000687.1:0-2588 GCA_036351515.1 Pseudomonadales bacterium
CACGGCGGAGGTGCGCTACGGGCCCTGAGCGGACAGGTCCACCAGCTCCAGCTGCCCCGGTCGCAGCGCCTCCCCGAGGAACCGGCTGCCCACCGCCGCAAAGCGCTCGGGTCCGTCCGTCGCCAGCAGCTTCAGGGATCCCGACGGCGGCGTGTCCGGAGCGGCCGGCGTCCGGTCGAGCCGTTCGCAGAGCGCCGCGGCGGTGGTGGTCGCCGAGTCCACGAGCGTGACGCCGGGGCCGACCACGGCCCGGAGCGTGTCGACGAGCATGGGGAAGTGCGTGCAGCCGAGGACCAGCGTGTCGGGACGCGCCGCGCCGGCTCCCGGCGCGAACCAGTCGTCGAGGTAGGCGTGGGCCGCGGCCTCGGCCACGGCACCCCGGGTCCAGCCCTCCTCGGCGAGGGCGACGAGCACGGAGCAGGCCCGGGCACGAACCCGCACCTCCGGGCGGAGCCGGGCCAGGGCCCGCTGGTAGGCGCCGCCGCGGACCGTGGACTCGGTCGCGACGACGGCCACCTCCCCGCAGACCGTGGCGTCCGCCGCGGCCCGGGCGCCGGGCTCCACGACGCCGACCACGGGCAGACCGGGCCAGCGGGCGCTCAGGGCCTCCACGGCCACGGACGAGGCCGTGTTGCAGGCGACGACGAGGGCGTCGACGCCGCGGTCGACGAGCACCGCCGCCGCCTGCAGGGCGTAGCGCTCCACGGTCTCGGGGGACTTGGTGCCGTAGGGGAGCCGGGCCGTGTCGCCGAGGTAGAGGAAGTCCGCGTCGGGCAGCACGGCCCGGAGGGCGCGCAGGACCGTGAGCCCCCCGACGCCGGAGTCGAAGACCCCGATGCGGAGCCGGGCGGCGCTCCCGGGAGCCGCGCTCACGGGCGCAGCCACGAAAGGGACTTCAGACGACGAGGACGACCGAGACCGCGACGACGACCACCGCCGCCACCGCGCCGGCGACGAGCCAGCGGTTGCGGCCCGACGCCTCCTCCGGCGGCTCCGGCTCGAGGGCCTGCACGGGTGGAGGCGCGGGCGGTGCCGGAGTCGGTGGCGCGGCGGGGGCGACCTTCGCTCGATCCGCCGGCGCACCGCCCCGCAGGGACTGGATGCGCCGCTGGATGATCTCGTCCTCCTTCTGCCGCTGCCGCTGCTTGCTGCGGGCGGCCGCCACGTTCACCCCGCAGCGGGCGCAGTAGTCCGCCTCCAGCTGCTCGTAGCCGCAGGCGGGGCAGCTCATGCGCACGATGGCCACGCTCTCGAGCGTGAAGTTCTGGCTCTTGCCGTGCGGGGAGTCCTTCTTCTCGCGGATCTGCGGCGCCGTGTCCCGGAGTTCGGAGATCACGCCGATCTTCGCGAGCTCCACCTGGTAGCGCTCGGCGGTCTCGCGATCGAGACCGTCCTTCAGGACCCAGGTGCGCCCGTCGAAGAGGCGCATGACCCGCTCCGGCGGCTGCCGGAACAGGCGCGCCATGTCGGTCCGGGCCTGCACGGGATCCACGCTCGCGTAGATCTCGCCCCGGAAGAGCACCTCGAAGTTCCCGGCCATCTGCCGTCCTCCCGACCATGCGCGGTGATCGCTGTCCAGGACGCGGCGGCGGGGAGCTCAGGTGCGGCGGCGCGCGGCGCGGGTCCGGAGGCGCAGCGCGTTGAGCCGGATGAATCCGGCCGCGTCGGCCTGATTGTAGGCACCGGCGTCGTCCTCGAAGGTGACGACGTTCTCATCGTAGAGGCTGTCCGTCTCGCTCCGGCGACCGGTGATCCGCACGTTGCCCTTGTAGAGCTCGAGGCGCACCTCCCCGTTCACGGGCTTCTGGGTCTCGTCCACGAGGGCCTGCAGCGCCTCCCGCTCCGGCGCGAACCAGTAGCCGTTGTAGACCAGCTCCGCGTAGCGCGGCATGAGCGAATCCTTCAGATGCGCCACCTCCCGGTCCAGGGTGATGGACTCCACGGCCCGGTGGGCGCGCTGGAGGATCGTCCCGCCGGGGGTCTCGTAGCAGCCCCGGGACTTCATGCCCACGTAGCGGTTCTCGACGATGTCCACGCGGCCCACGCCGTGCTCGCCCCCGAGTTCGTTCAGGCGCGTGAGCACCGCGGCCGGGGACAGGGCCTCGCCGTCCACGGCCACCACGTCCCCGCGCTCGAAGCGCAGCAGCACCTCGCGGGGCGTGTCGGGCGCGTCGGCCGGGGAGCGGGTCATGCGCCACATGGCGTCGTCCGGTGCGACCCAGGGATCCTCGAGCTCGCCGCCCTCGTAGGAGACGTGCAGGAGGTTCGCGTCCATGGAGTACGGCGGCTTGTCGGCGAGCTTGCGCTGGTCCACGGGGATCTGGTGCTCCTCGCAGAAGCGCATGAGCGCGTCGCGGGAGGTGAGGTCCCACTCCCGCCAGGGGGCGATGACCCGGATCGAGGGATTCAGGGCGTAGGCGTTGAGTTCGAAGCGCACCTGGTCGTTGCCCTTGCCCGTGGCGCCGTGGGCGACGGCGTCGGCGCCGGTCTCGGCGGCGATCTCCACCAGGCGCTTGGCGATGAGCGGGCGCGCGATGGAGGTGCCGAGCAGGTACTCGCCCTCGTAGAGCGCGTTGGCGCGGAACATG
>JAZBPF010000688.1:0-2674 GCA_036351515.1 Pseudomonadales bacterium
CGAGTTCGCCGCCGACGCCGCGCCGGAGGATCCTGCGGTCCACGGCATCCGCGCCGAGGTCTACCAGCTCCGTCGCAGCGGCGAGACGTCGCTCATGGCCAAGGGCATCTTCGGCCAGGCCGCGAACCGCTCTCGCGAGAAGCTGCCGGAGGCCGGCGGCGAGGGTTGAGCACGGTTCCCGTCTTCCGCAGTCGATGCCGCCCTGTGGGAGCCGGCTTCAGCCGCGACTGCATCGGCCCTGCCACGAGAGCAGACGACGAAGCCGAGCGCCCTGCGAAATCGCGGCTGAAGCCGGCTCCCACAGGAACGGTCGACGCTTCCGGCGTGAGCACGCACTTCCGCCGCGATCCGCGTCCGGATCGAAGCCCTCGCGGCTGATGCTCGCTCGTACCGGCGCAGCGGAGCGTTCTTCGTGAAACGGATCGCACTGCTCCTCGTCCTCGTCGTCGGTGCGCAGTACGGCTGGCAGGAGCTCGGGGGCGGACGCCCACCTTCCGCCGACGCCGTCCTCGCCGAGGCCTGGGCGCAGCGCCGGAGCGACGTCCAGGTCCTGGGGACGGGAACCGTCGACCGGATCCTTCCCGACGATCGCGACGGCAGTCGCCATCAGCGCTTCGTCCTTCGCCTGGCGTCGGGCCAGACGATCCTGGTGGCGCACAACATCGACCTCGCGCCCCGCATCGAGGCGCTGCGGGAGGGGGACGAGGTGGAGTTCCACGGCGAGTACGAGTGGAACGCGAAGGGCGGCGTCGTGCACTGGACCCACCACGACCCGGCAGGGCGGCACGTCGACGGCTGGCTCCGGCACGACGGGCGCATCTATCAGTGAGGGAAGCAGAATCCAGGACTCCCACACGGGCACGAGACGCAACCTGCCCGGATCGCTCACGAAATCGGATCGATGTCCGGAGATCGCCCCGCCGTGCCGACGCGCCGCGTGGGAGCCGGCTTCAGCGGCGACGACGGGACCAGATGCTTGCGTCGACCATCCGGCAAGTCGGTCGCCGCTGAAGCGGGCTCCCACAGGACGTGGAGGAGCGTCGACCGCAAGCGGGCCCCGGGCCGGCCAAGAGAGCTACGGGGCCGACCGCTTCATCGAGAAACGGTCGGGAGGTCGGGAACGGCGTGGGCCTCGGTCACGATCCGCCGGGAGCCACGACCGCGCGGATCACATCGCCTTCATGAATCGCCCGGACATCTGCAGGTAGCCGCCCGGATCGGGATGCTCCGCCCAGACCGCCTTCCACTCCGGGCTCGCCAGCGTGTCGCGGAAGCCCGTGGCCCGCGCCTCCAGATCCGGCCAGCGGAGGATCCAGGTGACGTTCGCCGAGCCGAGCGGTGAATCGAACGGCTGCGCGCCGGTGATCTCCGGGGGGATGCCCTGGTCGACCCAGAAGCCGAGCACGTCCATGTGCGCGCGGAGCACCGGAACGGCCTTCCCGGCCCACACGAGGTAGGCCTCGAAGAGGTCCGGGCGATAGTGGTAGTCGCGGATCTCGAAGATCATCGGAGGATTCCTCAGCGCTGGGAGGCGATGTAGGCGAAGAAGTCCTCGCGGTTCGCCTCGGCGTCCGCGTCGACCTGCTTCGACTCGGGAAGCTCGGCCATGCGCGCTTCCCAGGCGCCGAGGCCGGCGATCTCGCCCACGATGTCCCGCCCGAGCAGGCGCGAACCGAGACCGACGACGGCGAGGACGTAGCGCACGTAGACGTCCGCCATGGTCAGCTCGGACCCGGTCAACCAGGGGTCGATGGACACGAGGGCGTTCATGCTCGCGACACCGCGGTCCACGACGCCCCCCACTTCCGCCTTCAGGGCCTCGGGCGGAGCGCTGTTCGTGAAGCCGAAGGGCAGGAGCCTTCGGCACGGCAGCTCGAGGTAGAGCTCCGCCATGCGCATGATCTGCCGCACGTGATTGCGCGCCCAGGGATCGGTGGGGAGCAGCGGGCGCTCCGGATAGGCGTCCTCGAGGTACTCGCAGAGCACCGACGCCTCGGAGAGATGGCGGCCGTCCGCGGTCGTCAGCGAAGGTACCTTCCGCGCCGGGCTGACCTGCTCGTAGCCCTCTCCCGAGGGATAGACGAGGTGCTCCTCGAAGGGGATGCCCTTGTGGAGCAGCACGTGCTTGGGAATGTTGTAGTAGTTGCTGTAGGAGAAGCCGTGGAGAGTGAGCATGGGCGGTTCGTTCCTCGTCGCCACGTGGATTCGTCCGGGCCGACGCTAGCACGGCGGAGCCGGCTTCGGCCGCTCAGGCGTCCGGGGCGACCGATGCCCACGCGCCGACACCGTCGCGGCTGAAGCCCGCTCCCACAGAGGCCCGTCGATATCGGCCTGTGGGAGCAGACTTCCGTAGCGACGGACCTGCGCAGGCCCATGCAATCGCGGCTGAAGACCGCTCCCACGGGACGGCCGCCCGAAGTCGCGCGGTGGTCCTGGGAAGCGACCCGGAGATCGGATCGAGCGTCCGGGTCTCGCATCCGCGACTCGCGCCACCGCCCGGCGATCTCGGCCACTTCATTCGTCGATCCAGTACCGGACGGCCACGGTGCGCGTTCCGACCCAGACGAGTCCGATCAGCACGGGATCCGACAGGACGTTGTAGAGCGCCCAGTGGTCGGTGCTCAGGATCCGCCGCGCCACCTCGTTCGCACCGGCGGAGAGGAGCGCCAGCGCG
>JAZBPF010000689.1:0-6785 GCA_036351515.1 Pseudomonadales bacterium
AAGAACCAGCGGCCGGAGCTCTGGAACCTCTACAACGGCAATCACGACCGGGGCGAGAGCGTGCGCGTCTTCCCGCTCTCGAACTGGACCGAGCTCGACGTCTGGCAATACATCCATCTCGAGGGCATCGAACTGGTGCCGCTGTACCTCTCGAAGCCGCGGCCCGTGGTCAAGCGCCACGGCCAGTGGATCGTCGTGGACGACGAGCGCATGCCGCTGGAGCCCGGGGAAGAGCCGGAACTGCGCCGGGTGCGCTTCCGCACGCTCGGCGACTACCCGCTCTCCGGCGCCGTGGAGTCCGACGCCGACACGCTGCCGGCGATCATCCAGGAGATGCTGCTCGCGCGGACCTCGGAGCGCGAGGGCCGGGTCATCGACCACGACTCCGACGGCTCCATGGAACGGAAGAAGCGCGAAGGCTACTTCTGAGCCCCGCCCGAGCTCCCCGGACACAGGACCGAAGGACGCCCATGTCGCACCAGTCCGATCTCATCGCGCAGGACATCGAGGCCTACCTCGCCGAGCACGAGCGCAAGGAGATGCTGCGCTTCATCACCTGCGGCAGCGTCGACGACGGCAAGAGCACGCTCATCGGCCGGCTCCTGCACGACTCGCAGATGATCTTCGAGGACCAGCTCGCCTCGATCCGCAAGGACAGCCAGCGCCGCGGCACCCAGGGCGGAGAGCTCGACCTCGCGCTCCTCGTGGACGGGCTCCAGGCCGAGCGCGAGCAGGGCATCACCATCGACGTCGCCTACCGCTACTTCTCGACGCCCAAGCGCAAGTTCATCATCGCCGACTGCCCGGGGCACGAGCAGTACACGCGCAACATGGTGACCGGCGCCTCCACCTGCGACGCCGCCGTGATCCTCATCGACGCGGCGAACGGCGTGCTCACGCAGACCCGCCGCCACAGCTTCCTGGTCTCGCTCCTGGGCATCCGCCACGTGATCGTGGCGGTGAACAAGATGGACCTGGTCGGTCACGACGAGGCCGTCTTCGAGCGCATCAAGGCCGACTACCTCGACTTCGCCGCGCGCCTCGAGATCGAGGACCTGCACTTCGTGCCGATCTCGGCGCTGAAGGGCGACAACGTCGTCGACCCGAGTCCGCAGATGCCCTGGTACCAGGGCGCCACGCTCATGTACCTGCTCGAGACGCTGCACGTCGCCGGCGACCGCAACCGCACGGACTTCCGCTTCCCGGTGCAGTGGGTGAACCGCCCGGACTCCACCTTCCGCGGCTACAGCGGCACGGTGGCCTCCGGCGTCGTCCGCCGCGGCGACCCGATCATGGTGCTGCCGTCCCGGCGCACCTCGCGCGTGGAGCGCATCGTCACCTTCGACGGCGAACTCGAGGAGGCGGCGACGCCCCAGGCCGTCACGCTCACGCTCGAGGACGAGGTCGACGTCTCCCGCGGCGACGTGCTCGTGCACCAGGACAACCTGCCCCCGGTCCGCGATCGCTTCGACGCCATGCTCGTGTGGATGCACGACGAGCCCCTCGTCCCGGGCCGGGAGTACCGCATCAAGCACGGCGCCCAGCAGGTGCGCGGGGCCGTCTCCGCGATCCGCCACCGCGTGGACGTGAACACGCTCGAGCAGCAGGCGGCACCGAGCCTCGGCCTGAACGAGATCGCCCGCTGCGAGCTGCGCCTGGCCCGGCCCGTGGCCCTCGATCGCTACGACCACAACGCGGCCATGGGCGCCTTCATCGTCATCGACCCGCTCACGCACCTCACGGTCGGCGCCGGCATGGTCTGCGACACGGGCGAGGCCGGGCCGAAGGACGCCTGGGACGCGGAACCCGGTGGGACCCACCTCGTCCCCGAGGGCGCCGTACCGCCCGCCGCCCTCGCCGAGCGCCTCGGCCAGCGCGCCGTCACCGTGCTGTTCACGGGCCTCACGGGTTCCGGCAAGACCTCCGTGGCCCAGGCCGTGGAGCGCGCCCTCTTCGACGCCGGCCACCTCGCCACCACCATCGACGGGCAGCAGCTGCGCGTGGGCATCTCCCGGGACCTCGGCTTCAGCGCCACCGAGCGCTCCGAGAACCTGCGCCGCGGCATCGAGATCGCCCGCGTGGTGAACCGCGCCGGCGTCATCGCCCTCTGCGCCTTCGTGGCACCGTCGGAGCTGCCCCGGCGCCGGGCCCGGGAGACCGTGGGCGAGGACGCCTTCCTGGAGGTGTTCGTCGACGCTCCCCTCGAGGTCTGCCGCGCCCGCGACGCCCGCGGCCTCTACGCCGCCGCGGACCGCGGGGAGATCACGGACTTCCCGGGCGTGTCTGCGGAGTTCGAGGTCCCGACCGCGCCGGACCTCGTCGTCGACAGCGCCGCCGAGGACGTGGAGCGCTGCGCTGCCCGCGTCGTCGACCTGCTCCGGGCCCGGGGCGTCCTCGGCTGACCCGCCGCCGCGCCGGGCCAGGGCCCCGGGACCTCGATTGCTCCCGTCGAAAGGCCGGCGCTATGCTCCGGTCGCCGGAACGGAGGGAGCAGACGCATGGCCGAGGCCGCCACGAAACCCCTGCCCGCAGTGGACTACCTGAAGATCCCGGACGAGGGCGAGCCCTGGCTCGAGGGCTCCGAGTGCGGGTCCTGCGGCGCCGTGTTCCTCGGTGAGCGCAGCGTCTGCTCGAAGTGCGGCGCCCGCGACCAGATGCAGGCGAAGCGTCTCGCCGAGACCGGTCACCTCTACACCTTCGCCATCGTCCATCGTTCGTTCCCGGGGATCGAGGTCCCCTTCGTGTCGGCGGTCGTCGACCTGGACGGCGGCGGCACGCTCAAGGGAAACCTGGTCGACGTCGAGCCGGACCCGGCGAAGATCGAGTTCGGCATGCCCGTGAAGGTCGTCTTCCGGGACGCGCTCGGGCGCAAGGACAAGGACGGCCACCGCTATCTGTCGTACTTCTTCGTGCCCGCCTGAGCGGGACCGGACAGCGAGGGGAGAAGATCCATGAGTGACGACGTCTACGTGGTCGGGGTCGACATGATCAAGTTCGGCCGCTTCCCCGATCGCACGGTCCCGCAGCTCGGCGCCGAGGCGGCGCTGCTGGCCCTCGACGACGCGGGCCTGACCGTGCAGGACATGGAGGCCCTGTACTGCGGCAATCTCTACCAGTCCAACGCCATGGTCGGTCAGCGGATCCTCCAGGAGATCGGCCAGACCGGCGTCGCCGTGGTGAACTGCGCCAACGCCTGCGCCACGGGCGCCACCGCCTTCCGCGAGGCGTGGATGTCCATCAAGGCGGGCATGTACGACCTGGTCCTCGCCGTCGGCGTCGAGCAGATGGGCAAGGGTCTGCTCGGCGGTGCCGGCGGTGGCAAGGGCATCCCGAAGGAGGGACTCCTCGGCGGCGGCACCATGCCCACGGTCTTCGCCGAGGCGGGCATGGAACACGCGCGGAAGTACGGCACGACCTTCGAGCAGTTCGCGAAGGTCTCCGTGAAGAACCACCACCACAGCACGCTGAACCCGAAGGCCATGTACCAGATCGAGACGCCCCTCGATCAGGTCATGAACGCGGAGATGATCAGCTACCCGAACACCAAGCTCATGTGCTCCGTGAACGTGGACGGCTCCGCCGCCGCCGTGCTGGCCAGCGAGCGCAAGGCGCGGGAGCTGGGCCTGATGAAGCGCGCCGTGAAGGTCCGCGCCTCCGTGCTCACCTCCGACCCGTGGCAGGAGCGGGACCTCGTGATGCCCGACGTGAACAGCTGCACGCGGCTCGCGGCGAAGGAGGCCTACGAGCGTGCCGGCATCGGGCCCGAGGACCTCGACCTCGTGGAACTCCACGACTGCTTCGCCACCGCCGAGATCCTCCACTACGAGAATCTCGGCCTCTGCGGGGACGGCGAGGCCGGACGCATGATCGACGAGGGACACGTCGCGCTCGGCGGGCGCATTCCCGTGAACGTCTCCGGCGGGCTCCTCTCCAAGGGTCACCCGCTCGGCGCCACGGGCATCGCCAACATCTACGAGGTGACCACCCACCTGCGCGGCGAAGCCGGCAAGCGGCAGGTGGAGGGCGCGCGCATCGGCCTGACCCACGTCATCGGCCTCGGCTCCGCCTGCGCCATCCACGTCCTCGAGAAGGCGGCGTGAGCCGGCGCCCGGCCCGCAGGGCCGGGCGTGACCGCGCATGCGCATCGGCATCGTCTCCGACACGCACAACCACCTCGCGAACGTCGCGCGCATCGTCGAGCTGTTCAACGAGGCCGGCGTCGAACGCGTGATCCACACGGGCGACATCACCCAGGCGAAGACCCTCGAGGTCTTCGCGCGCCTCGAGATGCCGCTCCACGGGGTCTTCGGCAACAACGACGCCGGCGAGCGCGAGGCCCTGGAGGCGGCGATCGACCGTCTGGGCTTCCGCTTCGCCGACCCGCCCCTCGAGCTCGCCTGGCACGGCCGGCGGCTGATGGTCGTGCACGACCCGCTGGAGTTCGAGGGCGCCCTCGCCCCGCACCACGACGTGGCCCTCCACGGGCACACGCACCGGCTGCGCATCGAACGGGAGGGGGCGCGGCTGACCTTCAATCCCGGGGAATGCGCCGGTCACATGCAGGGCCTGAACGCCGTGGGCGTCCTCGACCTCGCGACCCTGGAGCCCGAGCTCCTGAAGTTCTGAGCCTCAGCGCCTCCGGCCGCCGAGCAGGCCTCCGAGCACACCCCGCACGAGGCGCGAGCCCAGCTGCCGCCCCACGGTCCGCGCAGCGGATTTCGCCGCGGCCTCGACCGCTCCCTGCCGGCGCCCGGTCCCGAAGAGGAAGTCCGAGAGCGGCGAACGCTCCTCCTCGGCCGCCTTCCGCGTCCGGGCCGGCTTCGCGGCCTCGGGCGCGCGCGTCTCCGCGGCGGCCGCCTCGGTCGCGGCAGCCGCCCGGGCCGCGAGGAGCTCGTAGGCCGACTCGCGGTTCACGGGCGTGTCGTAGCGCCCCCCCACGGGGCTGCGGGCACGGACCTCGGCCCGCTCCGCCTCCGTGAGCGTGCCCATGCGGCAGCGCGGCGGAGCGATCAGCGTGCGCTCGACCGGCCGCGGAACGGCCTTGGGCCCGAGGGTCGAGACCAGCGCCTCGCCCACCCCCAGCTCGGAGATCACCCGCGCGACGTCGAGGGAGGGATTGGGCACGAAGGTCTCCGCCGCCGTGCGCACGGCCTTCTGTTCCCGCGGCGTGTACGCCCGGAGCGCGTGCTGCACCCGGTTGCCGAGCTGGCCGAGGATCTCGCCCGGCAGATCGTCCGGATTCTGGGAGCAGAAGTAGACGCCCACGCCCTTCGAACGGATGAGCCGGACCACCTGCTCCACGCGCTGGCGCAGCGCCGGCGGGCAGTCGTCGAAGAGCAGGTGCGCCTCGTCGAAGAAGAACACGAGCCGCGGCTTGTCCGGATCGCCCACCTCGGGCAGGTTCTCGAACAGCTCCGAGAGGAGCCACAGCAGGAAGGTGGAGTAGAGCCGCGGCTTCAGGATGAGCCGGTCCGCCGCCAGCAGATGGATCAGGCCCCGGCCCGAGAGGTCCGTGCGCAGCAGGTCGCCGAGGTCGAGGGCGGGCTCGCCGAGGAAGGCGTCCGCGCCGTCCTGCTCGAGCCGCAGCAGCGCCCGCTGGATCGCCGCCAGGGACTGGGGGCTCACGAGCCCGTAGCGCGTGCCGAGTTCCTTGCGATGCTCGCCGACCCAGGCGAGCACGGCCCGGAGGTCGTCCAGGTCGAGGAGCAGCAGGCCCTCGTCGTCCGCGAGGGCGAAGGCGATCTCGAGGATCCCCGACTGGACGTCGTTCAGCTCGAGCACGCGGGCGAGGAGCGTGGGCCCGAGCTCGCTCACGGTCGTGCGCACCGGATGGCCGAGGCGACCCTCGAGATCCCAGAGGACGACGGGACTCGCCTCCTGGCGATAGTCGGGGATGCCGATGCGTTCGACGCGCTCGTCGATCCTCGGATGCGGGGTCCCGGCCGCGGCGAGCCCCGCGATGTCGCCCTTCACGTCCGCCATGAACACCGGCACGCCGAGCCGCGAGAAGCCCTCGGCGAGGACCATGAGCGTGACCGTCTTCCCCGTCCCCGTGGCCCCGGCCACGAGCCCGTGCCGGTTGCCGTACCTCGCGAGAAGCGTCACCGGCTCTTCGCCCCGTCCCAGCAGGATCTCCTCCACGACGCCCTCCCCCAGCGGATGCCCGTGAAGTCTCGGCGGCCCTGCCGGTCGCCGCAAGCACCGGCGCGGTACACTCGAGCCTCGACGATGAGAGGGAAGCGGACCCATGAGCTGGCAGCGTCACGCGGAACCCGAGTGCAGCGAGCGGAGCGACGCCGTCGAACTGGTGATCGACTCCCGGCCGAAGGACCTCGGCGGCTTCTCGGTCCGCCGCGTGCTCCCCAATACCGAGCGTCGCAGCGTCGGGCCCTTCGTGTTCTTCGACGAGATGGGCCCCGCCGACTTCGCGCCGGGCCAGGGCATCGAGGTCCGGCCCCATCCCCACATCGGCCTCGCGACGCTCACCTACCTGTTCGAGGGGGAGATCCTCCACCGCGACAGCCTCGGGCACCGCCAGGCGATCCGCCCCGGTGCGGTCAATCTCATGACCGCGGGGCGCGGCATCGTCCATTCCGAGCGCACGGACCCGGCCCTGCGGGCCTCGGGCCAGCGGCTCCACGGCATCCAGACCTGGATGGCCCTGCCGGACGCCCTCGCCGAGACGGACCCGGCCTTCGTGCACCACCCGGCCGACACGCTGCCGCGGACCGAGCTGGACGGCGTGCGGGTCACGGTGGTGGCCGGCAGCGCCTTCGGCCTGCGCT
>JAZBPF010000690.1:0-3023 GCA_036351515.1 Pseudomonadales bacterium
CTGCGCTTCCCCTGGGGCGATTCGCGCCTGCCGCCGGAGGACCGGCTCGGGAACTTCGCGGACCGGGCGGCGGTCAATCTCCTCGCGCGCACGATTCCCGACTACGTCGACGGCAACGTCACCACCGCGCCCGTCGGCAGCTTCCCGGTGAACCAGCACGGGCTCTTCGACATGGGGGGCAACGTGGCCGAGTGGGTGAACGACTTCTACGCCGCCTCCGCCGAGGACCTGCCCTCCGGCGTCACCGACCCCCTCGGCCCGCCCCGGGGCGAGTACCACGTGATCCGCGGGTCGAGCTGGATGCACGGGCAGCTCGTGGACCTGCGCCTCTCCTTCCGGGACTACGGCGTGGACGGACGCCCCGACGTGGGCCTGCGCATCGCCCGCTGGCTGGAGTGACGCCGTGACGCCCCTGCACCTGCTGCTCCTCGCCCTGCTCCTCGCGGCTCCCCTCGTGCGGGCTGCGCCGGCCGAGTCCGAAGCGGACGACGCATCCGCCGGGGAGCCCCGGGAGACCCCGGCCGTGGAGGAAGCGCCCCGCGAGCCCGCGCCGGAGCGCAATGCCGACCGGGACGCCAGGCAGGACTCCCCGGACGTGTTCGTGCCCACGGAGCAGGTCTCCGAGGATCTCTCGGTATCCTTCCCCGTGGACATCTGATCGCCGCCCCTGGCCGCGGAACGGACGCAGAAGGAAGCGCGCCGCATGAAGAGCAATCTGCAGCAGGAGTTCCTCTTCCAGGTCTTCGCCCTGATCGTGGCCGCGATCCTGGTGCACGCCGTCTACGTGACGCTGATCCGCCCGAACGCCGAGGCGGTGCTCGAGGAGCAGCGCGCCCTCGCGCAGCAGGTCGAGGACTACACGCCCGAGCGGTCCCTCTACGTCGTGCTCCGGGACTTCGAGCAGGAGTCGTGCTTCATCCTCATGCTCTGGGCCATGGCGATCATGGGCTTCAAGGCGCAGGGCGCCCTGCGCGAGCGCCGGCTCCTCGGCGAGGCGCTGATTCCCCTGCAGGAGGGCATGAGCATCCTGCCGGAGGACTCGCGGGAGTACATGCGCCCGATCCAGGCCCTGCCCGAGGGCACCCGCGAGTACCTGCTGCCGCGCACGCTCCTCGCCGCGCTCCAGCGCTTCGCGTCCACGCGCAACGTGCAGGACGTCTCCGAGGCCGTCCGGGCGAACTGCGAGGCGGAGCAGGACCGGCTCGACGCGGAGCTCTCCATGGTCCGCTACATCGCCTGGGCCATCCCCTCGATCGGGTTCATCGGCACCGTGCGCGGGATCGGGGACGCGCTCGGTCAGGCGAACAAGGCCGTGCAGGGGGACATCGCCGGCGTGACCGAGGCCCTCGGCGTGGCCTTCAACTCGACCTTCGTCGCCCTGCTGATCAGCATCCTGATCATGTTCCTCATGCACCAGCTGCAGCTGCTGCAGGAGCGCCTCGTGCTCGACACGCAGATCTACGCCGACGCCCGTCTCATCCGCCACATGCAGGTGCGCTGACGTGACCCACGTGATCGAGCTCAACGACGCGGGCGTCACCCTCGCCACGGAGGCCGGGATCCTCGCGGAGAGTCCGGGCTTCGCCGTGGTCGACGCCCGGCGCGTGGCCGTGGGCGAGCAGGCCATGCGCGAGGCGCGCCTGAATCCCCGGCACACGGTGAGCCAGTTCTGGCAGCGCCTGTCCACGGACCCGCTACAGACGCCCAACGCGCGCGCCCGCACCCAGGCGGACCTCGCCCACGCGCATCTCCTGCACCTCTGGGAGACCGTCGGGCGCGAGGGCGAGGAGGTCATCTTCGCCATCCCCGGCCACTACGGCCGCGAGCAGCTCGCGCTGCTGCTCGGCATCGCCCGCGCCTGTCCCTTCCGTGCCGTCGGCCTGGTGGACGCGGCGGTGGCCGCGGCGGCGACCGAGGCGACCCCGGACGGGACCGTGCTCCATCTCGACGCCCAGCTCCACCAGACCGTGATCACGCGGCTGCGCGCCGACGACGGCATCGTCCGCGAACGCGTGGACGACCTGCCGGTGGTCGGCCTCGCCGCGCTGCGCGACGCCTGGGTGAACCTCGTCGCCGACGCCTTCATCCGCGAGACGCGCTTCGATCCGCTCCACGTGGCCGCCACGGAGCAGAACCTCTACGACCGCCTCGACGACTGGCTCGCCGCCCTCGCCACCGCCGCCGAGGTGCCCGTGGAGCTCGACACCGGGAGCCACGTCTACCGGGTCACGCTGGCGCGGGAACGACTCGTGGAGAAGGTCGCGGCGCGCTACCGCACGCTCCTGGACCGGCTCCTGCAGGAACGGGGACCGGACGGCGAGACCGTCGTACTGGTGGGCGAACGGCTCGCGCGGCTGCCCGGCCTGCTCGACGCCCTCCGGTCGACGCCGGGGCTGGCCCCGCGGGTCCTCGCCCGGGACGCCGCCCTCCGCGGGGCCCTCGCCCACGAGGGCCGCATCCGCGGCGACGGGGACGCCCTCGCCTTCGTGACACGCCTGCCCCGGGCGGCGTCGGCGCCGGCCCCGCGGCAGGCGCAGGCGCCCGCACAGGCGACGGCGCCGGCACCGGAAGCGCCTCCGGCGCCCCGGCCCGTGCCCGCCCCGCGGGCCGGGCGCGGGCCGACGCACGTGCTCCTCGGCGGCACGGCCCACGCCCTGCCGGAACAGGAGGCCGTGCTCGGCGGTCCGGGCGGCCTCGGGAGCGACCTGCTCCCGGAACCGGTGGCGACGCTCGGGCGCACCGAAGCCGGCTGGCTCCTCACGCCGCACGCTGCCCGGAGCGTGCGCGCCGACGGCGCACCCCTCGAGGATCCGACGCCCATGGTCCCGGGCCAGCGCCTGACCGTGGGCGAGGACCGGGTGCGCCTCGAGCTGATCCGGGTGCTGGAGGCCGGCTGAGATGGCCCGGCGGCGGCGGCGCGGCAGCGCGACCTTCAACCTCGCCTTCCTGGACATCATGTCCTGCGGCTTCGGCGCCGTCGTGCTCGTGTTCCTGATCACCAAGCACTCCATGGAGGTGCACGC
>JAZBPF010000691.1:0-4099 GCA_036351515.1 Pseudomonadales bacterium
CGCGTGATCTCCGCGACGCGGATGTCGAGGATGTCGAGGTTCTGCCGGCGGATCAGGTAGAGGAGCAGATCGAGCGGCCCCTCGAAGGCCTCGAGGAACACCTCGAGGGCGTCCGGCGGGATGTAGAGGTCCTTCGGGAGCTCCGTGACCGGGCGCCCCTCGACCACCGCGAAGGGAAACTCCTCCTGGGCCGCGGCGCCGCTGCGCAGGGCCGCGAGGCGCGAGGGCGGGGCCTCCGCCGGGACGCCCTCGGCGACCGGTCCGTCGACCGGATCGGGCTGATCGCTCACGGCCGCGGCTCCGGGCCGCTCACCGGGACCCGAGCCCCATGGCCGCGCGCACCTCGTCGAGGGTCTCCTTGGCCGCCTCGCGGGCGTGCTCCACGCCCTCGCTGACGATCGCCTTCACGAGGTCCGGGTCGTTCTCGTAGCGCCGGGCCCGGTCGCGGATCGCCGTCTGCTCGCGGACCACGGCGTCGATGAGCGGCTTCTTGCAGTCCAGGCAGCCGATGCCGGCCGTGGTGCAGCCCTCCACGACCCAGCCGCGCGTGTCCTCGTCGGAGTAGAGCTTGTGCAGGCCCCACACCGGGCAGCGCTCCGGGTCGCCGGGATCCGTGCGCCGGACCCGCGCCGGGTCCGTCTTCATGGTGCGGATCTTCTCCTCGATGACGTCCGGCTCCTCGCGCAGGGCGATGGTGTTGCCGTAGGACTTCGACATCTTCTCGCCGTCGAGGCCGGGCACCTTCGGCGCCTCCGTGAGCAGCGCCTCGGGCTCCGGGAGGATCAGCTTGCCGCCGCCCTCGAGGTAGCCGTAGAGCCGTTCCCGGTCGCCGATGGACAGGTTCTGCTGGTCGGCGAGGAGGGCCCGGGCGCGCTCGAGGGACTCCTCGTCGCCGCGCTCGAGGTAGGCGCGGCGCAGGTCCCGGTAGAGGCGCTGGGCCTTCTTGCCCATCTTGCCCACGGCCGCCTCCGCCGCGTCCTCGAAGCCGGGCTCGCGCCCGTAGACGAAGTTGAAGCGCCGGGCGACCTCGCGCGTGAGCTCCACGTGGGAGACCTGGTCCGCGCCCACGGGCACCTTTCCCGCCCGGTAGACGAGGATGTCGGCGCTCTGCAGGAGCGGATAGCCGAGGAAGCCGTAGGTGGCGAGGTCCTTCTCGCGCAGCTTCGCCTGCTGGTCCTTGTAGCTCGGCACGCGCTCGAGCCAGCCGAGGGGCGTGATCATGGACAGGAGCAGGTGCAGCTCCGCGTGCTCCGGGACCCGGGACTGGATGAACAGCGTCGCCGAGCCGGGATTCACCCCGGCCGCGAGCCAGTCGATGATCAGCTCCCAGCTGAACTGCTCGATCTGGTGGGGATCGTCGTAGTCCGTCGTGAGCGCGTGCCAGTCGGCGACGAAGAAGAAGCACTCGTACTCGTGCTGGAGCCGCACCCAGTTGCGCAGCACCCCGTGGTAGTGGCCGAGGTGCAGCCGGCCGGTGGGTCGCATGCCGGAGAGGATGCGCCGCTCCGATAGCTCCGTGCTCAAGAAATCGTCCCCCGTCGTTCCTGTGGGTCCCGCGCTCGCGGGGGCGCGATGATACCCGAAGCGGCCGGCGCTCAGGCGGCGAGCATGGCCGTGGCGTCGCCCCGGCCCTGGCGCACGAGTTCCGGCTCCGGGCCCGTGAAGTCGATCACCGTGGTCGGCTCCAGGCCGCAGAAACCGCCGTCGATGACCAGATCGACCTGGTGTTCGAGGGTCTCCCGGATCTCCCAGGGCTCCGTCTCCGGCAGCTCCCGGCCCGGCAGGATCAGCGTGCAGGACATGAGCGGCTCGCCGAGCTCCTCGAGGAGCGCCCGGGCGATGGGGTTCTCGGGCACGCGCAGGCCGATGGTCCGGCGCTTGGGGTGCATGAGGCGCCGGGGCACCTCCCGCGTCGCCGGGAGAATGAAGGTGAAGGGACCGGGCGTGTGCGCCTTCAGGAGCCGGAAGACCGTGTTGTCCACCCGGGCGTAGTTCGCGAGCACCGAGAGATCCGGACAGACGAGCGTGAAATTGTGGTCCTTGTCCACCTGGCGCACGCGCCGGATGCGCTCCATGCCCTCCTTGTTCTCGAGGCGGCACGCGATCGCATAGGCCGAGTCGGTCGGGTAGACGAGGACCCCGCCCCCGCGGAGGATCTCCACGGCCTGGTGCACGAGTCGCCCCTGGGGATCCTCGGGGTGGATGCTGAAGAACTGGGCCATGGCGCGCGTCCCCGGCCGGTGGCTCTCCCGGATTCGAGCCGGCATTATGGTGACGGTCCCGATCCGGTGTCGACCGACGCCCGCGCTGGTGCGCCCTCCATGAAGCCGTCCCCCGCATGAAGCAGTTTCTCGACTTCCTGCCGATCGCCGTGTTCTTCCTCGCCTACTACGCGAGCGGGCGCGACCTGCTGCTCGCCACGGCGATCCTCATCGGCGCCCAGACGCTGCAGATGGGCGTGCTCTACGCCCTGCACCGGCGCCTCGACAGGCAGATGAAGATCCAGTTCTGGGCCGTGCTCGTGCTCGGCGGGCTCACCCTCGCCTTCCGCGACGGCGCCTTCATCCAGTGGAAGCCCACGCTCGTGAACTGGCTCTTCGCCTGCGCCGTGGCCGGCAGCCAGTTCCTCGGCGACCGCAACCTCCTCGAGCGCCTGCTGGGCGAGCAGCTGGAGCTGCCGAAGGCGGCCTGGCGCCACCTCGCCTGGGGCTGGAGCTTCGGCTTCTTCCTCGCCGGGGTGCTGAACCTGGTGGTGGCCTGGAACTTCAGCGAGGCCTTCTGGGTGAACTACAAGCTCTTCGGCGGCTTCGGCCTGACCTTCCTGTACGTGATGATCACGGTGGTCTACCTCGTGCGCGCGGGCCACGTCCGCGACGACGAGGACGAACCGGCGCCGGACGACCGCCCGGCGGCGCGGACGGACGCCGGGCGGTGATCGCCCTCTCGGTCAACGTCAACAAGATCGCCCTGCTCCGCAACGCCCGCGGCGGGGCGCGACCAGACCTCCTCGAGGCCGCCCGGACCGCCCTGCGCGCCGGCGCCCGGGGCATCACCGTGCATCCCCGGCCGGACCAGCGCCACGTGCGCGCCGACGACGTCCCGCGGCTCGCGCACCTCCTGCGCACGGAGTTCCCGGGCACCGAGTTCAACATCGAGGGCAATCCCTTCGCGCCGGCGAACGACGGCGGCTATCCGGGCCTCGAGGCGCTCGTGGCCGAGGCGCGCCCGGATCAGGCGACGCTCGTGCCGGACACGGACGCACAGCTCACCTCGGACCACGGCTGGGACCTGCCCGCGGACACGGACCGCCTCGCGCCCCTCGTGGAGCGGCTGCGGGAGCTCGGCGCCCGGGTGAGCCTGTTCATGGACCCGGAGCCGGCGGCCATCGCCGCCGTTCCGGCCACCGGCGCCGAACGCATCGAGCTCTACACGGGCCCCTTCGCCGAGGCCTTCGCGCGGGACGGGGGCCGGGCGGGGCCGGAGACGGAAGCGAGCTTCGCGCGCTTCGTCGCGGGCGCGGAGGCGGCCCGGGCCGCCGGCCTGGGCGTGAACGCGGGACACGACCTCGACCTGGACAACCTGGTCCTGTTCCGGAGGCTGCCGCAGCTGCTGGAGGTCTCCATCGGCCACGCGCTCGTCGCCGACGCGCTCGAGCTCGGCCTCTATGGCACGGTCCGCCGCTATCTGGCGGTGCTCGCCGGGGCCTGAGGCCCGTCCGCGATCCGAGGGGAGGAGGAGAACCATGTCCGCGCATCGAGCCGAGGATCTCGACCAGTTCATGGAGGGCGTGCGCCGGCGCAATCCCGGCGAGCACGAGTTCCACCAGGCGGTGGAGGAGGTGGCCGCCGACATCATCCCCTGGATCGCCGACAAGGAGCTCTACAAGGATCTGATGATCCTCGAGCGGATGACGGAACCGGACCGCATCGTCACCTTCCGCGTGGTCTGGGAGGACGACGAGGGCCACATCCGCGTCAACCGCGGCTACCGCGTCCAGCAGAACAACGCCATCGGCCCCTACAAGGGCGGCATCCGCTTCCATCCGTCCGTGAACCAGAGCGTCCTGAAGTTCCTCGCCTTCGAGCAGGTCTTCAAGAAC
>JAZBPF010000692.1:0-4767 GCA_036351515.1 Pseudomonadales bacterium
CCCACGTCGATCACGATGGCACCCTCGCGGATCCATTCCCCGCGCACGAGCCCGGGCCGCCCGGCGGCGGCCACGACGATGTCGGCGCGGCGCACGTGCGCTTCCGTGTCGCGGCTGAACTTGTGCGCCGTGGTGACCGTGCAGCCCGCGAGCAGGAGCTCGAGGCCCATGGGACGGCCCACGTGGTTGGAGGCGCCGACGATGGTGGCGTCGAGGCCGCGGATCGGCGCCCCCGTGTGCGCCAGCAGGGTCATGATGCCCTTGGGCGTGCAGGACCGGAGCATGGGCCGGCGCTGGGCGAGGCGTCCGAGGTTCCAGGGGTGGAAGCCGTCCACGTCCTTGCGCGGGTCGATGCGGTCGATCACCGCGTCGCCGTCGAGCTGCGGGGGCAGCGGGGCCTGCACGAGCACGCCGTGCACCGCCGGATCGGCGTTCAGGGCGTCGAGCTCCGCCAGCAGGGCCTCCTGGGTGATCTCCGCTGGGTGCGTGACCACCGTGGAGGCGATGCCCACCTCCTCGCAGGCGCGGCGCTTGTTGCGCACGTAGATGTGGGAGGCGGGATCCTCGCCGACGAGGAGCACCGCGAGGCCCGGCCGCGAGCGCCCGGCCGCGACCCGTGCGGCCACGGCGTCGCGCACCCGCGCGCGCACCTCCGCGGCGATGCGGCGCCCGTCGAGGATGCGACCGCGATCGCTGGACCCGGAGGGGCTCGGAGAGCTCGCAGCCATCGACGACGTCCGCTCGAGGAGGGTCGGAAGGAGGGCGCGCACACCGCGGCGGACGTGCGCGCCGGCGTCATTCTGGCACGGGCGCGGGGGGGCACCAAGGGCGCCGGGGGCTTCGTTGACGGTCCCCGGGGCCGGGCGTATGATCCCGCGTCCTGCGGCACGGGAGGCCACGCCCGGAGCACGTCCGCAGGCCGCCCAGGCAGCGTCGTCCGGCGGAGGACGGAACCGAAAGCGCCCGTAGCTCAACTGGATAGAGCATCGGCCTTCTAAGCCGAGGGTTGCAGGTTCGATCCCTGCCGGGCGTGCCGTTCCGGGCGGGCGCGGCTCGAGGGTCGCGGGGAACGGTCCATGGTGGGCGTAGCTCAGTTGGTAGAGCTCCGGATTGTGATTCCGGCGGTCGTGGGTTCGAGCCCCATCGTCCACCCCAGTTCCCGCGTGCGCACGGAGCCGCGGCGCCCGCCGTTCCCGACCGCCTCCCGGCGCCGCAGCACGGCGGGCGCAGGCGCGCCCTTCCCCCTCACCTCCGGACCTTGAGAAACAGCATGCAGGTATCGATCGAGACGACCTCGGGGCTCGAGCGCCGCGTGACCGTGCGACTGCCGGCCGAACGCTTCGAGACGGAAGTGCAGAGCCGGCTCCAGGACGCCGCCAAGCGCGTGCGCATTCCCGGTTTCCGCCCCGGCCGCGTGCCGCTCCGCGAGGTCAAGCGCCGCTTCGGCGACGGCGTGCGCCAGGAGGTGGCGGGCGAGCTCATGCAGGCCACGGTCTTCGAGGCCATCGCCCAGGAGTCCCTGCGGCCGGCCGGCCAGCCGCGCCTGGAGCCCGTCGACCTCGGTACCGGCGGCGACTTCACCTACACGGCCACCTTCGAGGTCTTCCCGGAGGTCGAGCTCGCGGACTTCGGCCGCGTCGAGGTCGAGCGTCCGGTGGCGGAGGTCACGGAGGCCGACGTCGACACCATGATCGAGCGCCTGCGCGAGCAGCGCCGCGCCTTCGAGCCCCGCGAGGACCGCGCCGCCGAGCAGGGGGACGAGGTCACCCTCGACTTCACGGGCTACGTCGACGACGAGGCCTTCGAGGGCGGCCGGGCCGAGGACGCGAAGATCGTCCTCGGCAGCGGGCGCATGATCCCCGGCTTCGAGGAGGGCCTCGTGGGCCTGAAGCCCGGGGAGGAAAAGCAGCTCGAGGTCAGCTTCCCGGAGGACTACGGCAACGACGCGCTCAAGGGCAAGGCCGCGCGCTTCGACGTGCACGTGAAGACCGTGGCGGAGCCCGTCCTGCCGGCCCTCGACGAGGCCTTCTTCCGGGAGTACGGCGTCGAGGAGGGCGGCCTCGAGGAATTCCGCACCGAGGTGCGCGAGAACATGGAGCGCGAGCTGCGCAACGCCGTGCGCACGCGCCTGAAGAACCAGGTCATGGACGGTCTCGCGAAGCTCCACGAGGTGCAGCTGCCGCACGCGATGGTGCACGAGGAGATCCATCGCATGCAGCACGAGATGGTGCGCCAGTTCGGCGGCCAGGGCATGGACCCGCACGCGCTGCCGGCGGAGCTGTTCCGCGACAACGCGGAGCGGCGGGTGAAGCTCGGGCTGGTGCTGAACCGGATCGTGGAGGCGGAGTCCCTCGAGGCGGACCCGGAGCGCGTCGAGAAGATCCTCGACGACGTGGCGGCGCCCTACAGCGAGCCGGAGCAGGTGAAGACTTGGTATCATGCGAATCCGGAGCAGATGCAGCAGATCCGCTCCGCCGCCATCGAGGAGCAGGTGATCGACCTGGTCCTCGAGCGGGCGAAGGTGGAGGACGTCGAGCGCAGCTACGACGAGGTCCTCGCCGCGGCCCGGGGCGACGCGCCCGCCCAGGGCGACGCCGAGCCGGCGGACGGTGGGGAGACGGCCTGAGGCGGCACGCCGCCCGGGACTTCAGGCGCCGAACGGAGGCGAGATGAGCCACGAGCAGGAACACCCACGGGACGCGACCACGATCCACAACCTCGGCCTCGTGCCCATGGTCGTGGAGCAGACGGCCCGGGGGGAGCGCGGCTACGACATCTATTCGCGGCTGCTGAAGGACCGCATCGTCTTCGCCGTGGGCCCCGTCGACGACCACATGGCCAACCTGATCGTCGCCCAGATGCTGTTCCTGGAGAGCGAGAATCCGGACAAGGACATCCATCTCTACATCAACTCGCCCGGCGGCTCCGTCACGGCGGGGCTCTCCGTCTACGACACCATGCAGTTCATCCGCTGCGACGTGCTCACCATGTGCATCGGGCACGCGGCGAGCATGGGGGCGCTGCTCCTCGCGGCCGGCGCCCCGGGCAAGCGCTTCGCGCTGCCCAACTCGCGGATCATGATCCACCAGCCCTCCGGCGGCTCCCAGGGCGTGGCCGCGGACATCGAGATCCAGGCGCGCGAGATCCTGCGCATGCGCCAGCAGCTCAACCAGATCCTCGCGGACCACACCGGCCAGTCGATCGAGCAGATCGCCCGCGACACGGACCGGGACCGCTGGATGACCCCCGCCGAGGCGGCCGACTACGGCCTCATCGACACGGTGCAGACGCCCCGCAAGAAGGGAGCGACGCGGGCCACCGGCACGACCGGCTGACCCCGCCCGCCGGCCCCTCCGGCCGCCCCGGCGAACGGCGTTCCGGGCCCGACGGACCCGGGCCCGGACCGTCGGGGCGGGTCTTGCAAAACCCCATCGATGGCAGCATGGTTGCCTTCGAAGTGAAACGATCCGAGGTCCCCGCATGACCGACGAGCACAGCGGGAAGGGCGACGACAACGGCAAGCTGCTGTACTGCTCCTTCTGCGGCAAGAGCCAGCACGAGGTGCGGAAGCTGATCGCCGGTCCTTCCGTGTTCATCTGCGACGAGTGCGTCGAGCTCTGCAACGACATCATCCGCGAGGAGGTGCAGGAGAGCGGCGACAAGGGCGAGCGGACCCGTCTGCCCACGCCCGTCGAGATCAAGGGGATCCTCGACCAGTACGTCATCGGTCAGGAGGATGCCAAGCGCGTCCTCGCCGTCGCCGTCTACAACCACTACAAGCGGCTGCACTACAAGGGCAAGAAGGACGACGTCGAGCTCTCGAAGTCGAACATCCTGCTCATCGGTCCCACGGGCAGCGGCAAGACCCTGCTCGCCGAGACCCTCGCGCGGCTCCTCGACGTACCCTTCACGATCGCCGACGCCACCACCCTCACGGAGGCGGGCTACGTCGGCGAGGACGTCGAGAACATCATCCAGAAGCTGCTGCAGAAGTGCGACTACGACGTCGAGAAGGCGCAGGTCGGCATCGTCTACATCGACGAGATCGACAAGATCTCGCGCAAGTCCGACAACCCCTCGATCACCCGCGACGTCTCCGGCGAGGGCGTGCAGCAGGCGCTGCTCAAGCTCATCGAGGGCACCGTCGCCTCGGTGCCGCCCCAGGGCGGACGCAAGCATCCCCAGCAGGAGTTCCTGCAGGTCGACACGCGGAACATCCTGTTCATCTGCGGCGGTGCCTTCGCGGGCCTCGACAAGGTCATCCTCGACCGCTCCGACAAGAGCGGCATCGGCTTCAACGCCGTGGTGAAGGGCGAGGAGGACGCGCAGACGATCGGTCAGGTGCTCAAGCAGATCGAGCCCGAGGACCTGATCAAGTACGGCCTCATCCCCGAGTTCGTGGGACGGCTCCCGGTCGTGGCGACGCTCGAGGAGCTCGATTCCGACGCCCTCGTGCGCATCCTCACGGAGCCGCGCAACAGCCTCACGAAGCAGTACGCGAAGCTCTTCGAGATGGACGACGTCGAGGTGGACTTCCGCGAGGACGCCCTCCGCGCGGTGGCCCAGCGCGCCATGGAGCGCAAGACCGGTGCCCGCGGGCTCCGGTCCATCCTCGAGGCCGTGCTCCTCGGCGTCATGTACCGGCTGCCCTCCGAGAAGGGCGTGGGCAAGGTGGTCATCGACGAGAGCGTGATCACCGGCGAGTCCGAGCCGATGCTGATCTACGAGAACGTCGAGCAGGCGAAGGCCATGCCGGAGGATCACTGA
>JAZBPF010000693.1:0-7592 GCA_036351515.1 Pseudomonadales bacterium
CTTCGAGGATCCGGACGCCTACGTCATCGACCGGCCGAACGCCCGCAGCCACGTGTCCTTCGGCTACGGCATCCACCGCTGCATGGGCAACCGCCTCGGCGAGATGCAGCTGCGGGTCGTCTGGGAGGAGATCATGAAGCGCTTCTCCCGGGTGGAGGTGATGGGCGAGCCCACGCGGGTCGTCTCGGCCTTCGTGAAGGGGTACTCGGAGCTGCCCGTCCGGCTGCACGTCTGATCCGGACGGTCATGCGGCGGCCCGCCCGGGCCGTCGCACGGCCTCCCCACCGCTCCGGGAATGCGGGCGCCGGAGGCAGGCAGGACCGGACCGCTCGGCGGGCCGCACCCGTTCGCCGAATTCGATTCCTTCGTCCCCCCCGAAACGGACACCCTCTCCTCCGCGTGAAAGCAGCCGTTCCATCGGCCCAGCGCGGCGATCGTCGGACCAGGGGCTTCCGGCACCGGCCGCGCCGGCATACTGGCTGCGGGGGTACCCCCCTGAACCACACGGGGGCGTTGCGCCCCGGGTCCCCAGCCGCCACGGGAATCGCTTAGGCCCATGCTCGTCTACCTCGACGCGCTTCTCGTCACGATCCAGGGAATCCTGGGCCTCTTTCTCACCGTGCTGGGGCTCTACATGCTGGTGCTCACGGTGGGGGCCTGGCGCTATCGCCCCCGCTTCCCCGAAGGCGAGGGGGGCGAGCTGCCCCGGATCGGGGTCCTCGTGCCTGCCCACGACGAGGGGGCGGGCATCGTCGGCACCGTGCGCGATCTACTCGCATCCGACTATCCGCGGGACCGCTTCGAGGTCTTCGTTCTCGCGGACAACTGTTCCGACGACACCGCGGACCACGCGCGGCGCGCCGGGGCCACGGTGGTCGAGCGCCGGGTTCCGGAGCTCCGGGGCAAGGCCCATGCGCTGGACTGGTGCCTGCGGGAACGGCGGGAGACCCTGGGGCGCTTCGACCTGCTCTCCTTCGTCGACGCGGACATGCACGTCGACCGCGGATATCTGCGCGCATCGGCCGCGGCCTTCCGGGACCCGGCGACGACCGTGGTCCAGGCGCGCTACACGATGGACAACGCGGACGACTCCTTCTACGCGGCCATGGGATTCATGAGCTACGCCTACGTGAATCACGTGCGTCCCGCGGGTCGATGCCACTGGGGAGGCAGTGCGGATCTCGGCGGCTCGGGCATGACCTTCCGGGCGCCGTTCATCCTCGAGCGGGGTTGGGCGAGCAGGAGCCTCGCGGAGGACCTGCACTTCGGCAAGCTCCTGCATCTCGAGGGCGTGCGCATCGTCTACGTGCCCGCGGCGATCGTCACGAGCAGGATCCCGCCGCACCGGGAGCAGGTGGCCGTGCAGCAGTCGCGCTGGGAGGCGGGACGGAACCACACGCTCGGGGCAGTGCTCCGCTCGACCCTGCGCGCCCTGGTCGCGCGGCCCTGCTGGAGTCACCTCGACGCCCTGCTCGATCTCCTGACCCCCTCCCTGTCGGTCGTCGCTGCGCTCGTGGGCGCGTCCTTCCTGCTGGCCCTCGTCGGCTTCGGCAGTCCCCTGCCGGTCGGGATCGCCGTCGCGGGCTTCGGCGCGGCAGTGCTCACCGGGCTGATCCAGCTGCGCGCGCCCGCGCGACTCTACGGGCGGATCGCCTTCGCGCCGCTCTTCGTGATCTGGAAGCTCACGCTGCTGGTGCGGATCCGACTCCTCGGAGGCCCGGACAGCTGGGACCGGACGCCCCGCGCGCGCGATGGAGGCGCGGTCGAGCGGCGCTGACCGCCGGCTCCGCGACCAGCGGGGCCACGACGGCCTCGTCCGGGCCGATCAGTCGCTCGCGCCGGGCCCGTCGCGGAACAGTGCCGCCAGCTGCTCCGCCGAGGCACGCACGGAGTGATGGCTCCGCACCCGCGTCCGGCCGACGCGACCCATCTCCGCCAGGCTGGCGTCCGGGGCATCGAGCACCTGCTCCATCGCCTCCACGATCCCGTCCACGGAGCCGGCCGGAACGAGCCATCCGCAGGACGCATCGACGAGTTCCGGGATCCCGGCGATGTAACTGGAAATGACCGGACGCCCGAGCGCCAGGGACTCCATGATCACGATCGGGAGCCCCTCCGCGAAGCTGGGCAGCAGGAGCGCTCGCGCTCCGGCGAGGGTCCTGCGCACCGTGTCGTTGTCCTGCCAGCCGAGGAGCTCGACGTGTTCCTGCAGACCCAAGGCACGGATCCGGGCCTCGATCGCCGCGCGATCGTCGCCGTCCCCCACGAAACGGACCCGGACGTCGCGACCGGTGGACACCAGGCGGCCGACCGCCTCCACGACGAGCCACTGGGCCTTCTGGGGACACAGGCGTCCGACGCAGACGAAGGGGGCCGCCGCGAACGGGTCCTGCGAGAGCGGGAAGAGATCGGCGTCGATCCCGCAGCGCACCACCACCAGTCGCTCCCACAGGGCCCTCCCCGCCGCCAGCGCGAGCCTGGTACGCGCGAAGTGCGAGATCGCGACCACGAAGCGCGCCTCGCGGATCTTGAGCGCGAGCGAGCCCTGCACGGGGTCGTCGAACTCGTCCGGCCCGTGCGCCGTGAAACTGTAGCTCGGCCCACCGAGGCGACGGACCAGCAGCGCGACGGCGGTCGCGTTCGTGGAGAAGTGGACGTGGACGTGCTCGATCCGGTCCCGCGCGGCCCACTGCGCGACCGTAATGGCCTCGAGAAGGTAGGCGCTGTGACGGACGAACGCGCCCCCTGCGTTGCGGACGAGCTGGAACCAGGCTGCAAAGGCCCAGGCCACCCCGACGGGGTTGCGGAACAGCTCGCGGCCCCCTGCCGCGAGCAGGGCCAGCGCACCCTGCGCGAGCACGTAGCGCGTCCGCGCCTGTTCCGCGACGTCCTCCGGATCCACGAGCGCGACGTCCCAGGGGCGCACGGCGTAGCGGACTACCTCGACACCCAGCGCCTCGAGGGCCCGGATCTCCCGCCGGATGAAGGTCGTGGACGTCATGGGGTAGGAATTGAGGAGGAAGGCGACGCGCACGCTCAGCTCCCCTGCGCCGGACGGCCCGCGGCCCGGGCCAGCACCTCGTGGACGGATCGTGACAGGGCCGGCGGGAGCACCTCGCTCTGCCGTGCGCCGCGGCGGACCAGGCCGGAGAAGTGCTCCAGGATCGGCCCGTAGGGATCGGGACCGAAGGAGCAGAAGCGCGAGCGCGGACCACTCAGGGCGCGACGGAGCCGCCGGACCACGGGCATGGACCGGAGCCGCTCCTTGAGGAAGCTCGGGGCCCCCGCAGAGCCGCCCGATCCGTCGTGGTGGAACTCCGTGCGGAGCCACTCGCCCGGGAGCACCGGCGCGTCGAGGGTCGCTGCGCCGCGTGTGCAGGAAAGCCGGGCACTGTTGGACAGGAGCGCCGAGAAGCTCGCGACGGTCTCGGAGCGAACGCCGCTGGCGTGGCGCAGCCGGATCGCCGCCGTGAGGTCCACGCCCCCCACCCGGTCGCGCTGCACTTCCGCCTGCACCATCTCCACCGGCCCGCACAGCCAGATCGCCGCGGCCACCCCGTAGATCGCCCGATCCAGGAGCACGCCGCCGTCCCGGGGATCGAGGAGCGTCCGGGCCGTCGCGGGATCGAGCGGATAGCCGAACTCGAAGCGAAAGTGCACCGGATCCCCGAGCCTCCCGCTCCGCGCTTGCTCGGCGAGGGCCCGGTAGGCCGGGAGCAGGAGGGTCCACAGATTCTCGACGAGGAGCACGCCGGAGCCCTCCGCCGCCGCGAGCAGCGCTTGGGTCCGCTCGAGGTCGGGCGTGAGCGGCTTCTCGACGAGGACCGGCTTGCCCGAGCGGATCGCCGCATCGACGGCGCGGGCGTGATCGCGATTCCGGGAGGCCACGTAGAGGGCGTCGACGTCGCTCCGAGCGACGAGCGTCTCGACATCCGCGCCGGCGGATGCGAGTCCGAGGGCGGCGGCGAAAGTCCTCGCGCGGGTCTCGTCGCCCGAGGCCACGGCCACGGGACGGACGTCCGCGCGCCGCTGCATGGCACGGACCATGGTCCGTGCCATGGCGCCGGTGCCGACCACGCCGAACCGGACCACTTCAGTCACGGCGCAGGCCTCCCGTCGCGAGGGCCCAGGGCATGGGCGGCAGCGGATCGCAGCGACTGACCATCTGCCGCGGACCCGTGTCCCGGCCGGCCTCCTGGATGGCGAGGGTGACTTCCGTCAGATGCAGCGCGAGGTCCTCGGAGGTCCGCGCGTCCCGACCCTCCTCCAGCGCCGAGGCGAGCTCGAGCGGCCCGAGCGCGAAGTTCATGGCCGCGGCTCCGTGGCGCTTCACATGGGGGTGCGTCGGCCCGCGGAATCGCACTCTCCGCGCGATCGGGGCGTACACCAGCCGGCGCCGGACCGTGAACCGCTTGCGTACGCGAACCGGAGCCCGATTGTCCCAGGCCTCGTCGACTTCGATGAGGCCCCGGTCCCCCACGATCCGGAGGCGGTGGTCGTGCGGCGCGGCGATGGAGCACGTCAGTCGCGCGACCAGTCCGCACTCGAAGAACAGCGTCGCCGAGGAGTAGTCCGGCGCGGGGTCCCCGACGGGGAGCGACTGGGCCGTCACCGAGGCGCTGGCTGCGACGACCGTCTCGATGCTGCCGAAGATGGAAATGAGCCAGCTCAGGTAGTAGCCGGCATGCTCCAGCGTGCACCCCACGCGGAACTCGTCCTCCGCCGGCCAGGGCGCCCCACTCTCGCTCTTCCAGCGTCGATAGGGCGCCGCAGGAACGAAATCGTCGTCCAGCTCCGCGTAGACGAGCCGGGGGGTGCCCACCATCCCCGCCCGGACGGCCGCGCCGACCGCCTGGGCGGCCTCGCCGAGGAAGCTGCAGGGGGCCGACGCGATATGCAGACCCCGGGAGCGGGCCAGGTCCACGAGCGTCCGAGCGTCGTCCAGGGACGTGGCCAGCGGTTTTTCCGAGTAGACGTTCACCGCTGCCTCGAGACAGGCGCGGCTGACCTCGAAGTGGGCTCCCGGATTGGTCAGGTTGAGCACGATGCCGCCCGGACCCACTGCCGTGCACACGGCTTCGAGGGAGTCGACCACGGGGACGCGCCAGTGGCTCGCGAAGCGCTCGCGAGCGGCGGAGCTCCGATCGTGGGCGGCCACCACCTCCAGCTCGGGCATGGTAGCCAGGGAACGCATGTAGAGGTCCGCGACGAATCCGGTACCCACCACGCCGATGCGTCTCACGCTTCACTCCCTCGGGATTCACTGCGGGGTGCGGGATGCCCGCGCGCCGGAGGGCAGTCCGCTCCGCCTTCCAGGCCAATGCCATCCGGCAGCCACGTGGTGCGCAACTCTTCGTCAGCCGCCGCGGAGTGGCCATGCCGATGGCCCGGCGCACGACCCGCCCGCCACAGGTTATCCCGCTGCTCCCCGAAAGAGGCTCTGCGCCGCTGGACGGCCCCTGTCGCGTCATGGCCGGCGCCCCCACGGGACGTTTCCCGCGTGCCCCGTGGTCGCGCGCCGCCCTGGATTCCCGGCCTCCGGGACGATCCGCAGCGATGCGAGGCGGCAAGACGGGCACGCGCGCGGTCCAGACACGACGCAGCCGTTCGATTCCCTGCAGGCTCCGGCCCGGAGAGCCACTCGCGTCCGTTCGACAGGGCCGTGCGCCCGGGACCGGGCCGCGTACCCGAGCATCTCCGCGCGCTTGCCGAGCCGAGGGGCCCGGGTCGGGGCTCCGCCTCGCGGAGGAACGGGGCCACGGCGCACCAATCCGGACGACCCACCCACACCGGCACCGTCCTGGTGCGGAACATGATGCATCGCGGGACCAGCCGGTGACCCAACCTGTTGATGGCACGGCGCCGCGAGGCTGCGCGGGCCCCTGCCCACGATGGAACGAAGGTTGCTGGGTCGAGGGCGCGAAATCGTGAGTTGAATCCTGCGCGGCATGCCCCAGAATGCGCGCCGCCGTCGCACGGTGCGTCCGCACCGCCGCCGCGGAACGACCTCCGGAGGACCGACCCCATGCGCCCCACCCCCCTCAATCTCCAGGACGCGACCTTCCTGCGCGTGGAGACCGAGCGGCTGCCTACGCACGTCGCCGGGCTGCAGCTGTTCCGTCCCCCGACGAAGGATCCGGGGTTCGTCGACGGGCTCGTGCGCGACCTGCTCGCCACGCCGCCCTCGGCGTTCTTCCGACGGCGCCTGCGCGGGGGCCTTGCGGGGGCGGTGTCGCCGGCCTGGGTCGAGGAGCCCGAGATCGATCTCGACTTCCACGTGCGGCGCATCGCCCTGCCCCAGCCTGGCTCGCGCGCCCAGCTCGAGCGGGTGGTGGAGCGCCTCCACGCCCGGGTCCTCGACCGGAGCCGGCCGCTCTGGGAGACCTACTTCATCGAGGGCCTCGCCGGCGGCGAGTTCGCGGTCTACACGAAGGTGCACCATGCGGTGGTCGACGGCGTCGCCGGCGTGATGCTGGCGCTGGCGGCCCTCTCCGACCGGCCGGACGCCCCCGCCATGGCGCCGTGGGCCGTGGAGGTCCCCGCCTCGCTCGGGGGCTCGCGGAAGGTCTCCGCGGCGGAGCGGCTCCGGAAGTCCGTCGGCACGGTCCGGGGCCTGCAGCGCATGAGTCTCGAGCAGAGCCTGGGCTGGGTCTCACGCGGCCTCGGTGAGCGTGCGGGGGCCGACCTGCCCTTCGCAGCGCCGCGCACGCGCTTCAACGGGCACGTGGACGCGCACCGGCGCTTCGCGACCCGCTCCGTCTCCCTGAGCCGGGTGAAGGCCGTGGCCAAGGCCATGGACGCGACCCTGAACGACGTGGTGCTCGCCCTCACGGGCGGTGCCCTGCGCGGCTGGCTCGCCGAGCGCGGGGAGCTGCCCGAGCGCTCCCTGAACGCCTCCTGCCCGGTGTCCGTGCGCAGCGGCGACGGGGTCGGCAACAACCTCTCGGCACTGCTCTGCGACCTCGCCACGGAGGTGCGCTCGCCCCTCGAGCGGCTCGAGCGCGTGATGACCTCCACGCGCCGCGGCAAGCGCCAGATCGCCGCGCTCAGCTCCGAGGCCGCGGAGGCCTGGGCCCTGTCCGTGGGACTCCTCGGCCTGGCGCCCGCGCTCGTGAACGGCGGGCGCACGCTGCCGCCGCTCTCGAATCTCGTGGTCTCGAACGTTCCGGGACCGCGCGGGCCCCGCTACCTCGGCGGCGCCGAACTCGTGGGCTACTACCCGGTCTCCGTGCTGACCCACGGTCAGGGCCTGAACGTCACCCTGCTCTCGCGCCAGGACGCGCTCGACTTCGGCTTCATCGGCGCGCGCAGCCTGGTGGACGATCTCGGTCGCCTCGGCGACGCGCTGGAGGCGGCCCTCGACGAGCTGGAACAGGCGGTCTCCGTGGATCTCGCGCGCCGTGCCTCCCTGCTGACGGGAGGGACGACGGGCGTCGCCTCCGGGGCCCACCGCGCAGCCTGAAGCCCCACCCGGTCCGATCCGGTCGCCCCGATTGGGGCACCGGATCGACCGTGCTAGAGTCGCGGCCTGATCCGGACGAGCGAGTCCATGCGCGACGTCGAACGCTCCGTGCGCCGCCTCCTGCTGCTCC
>JAZBPF010000694.1:0-8876 GCA_036351515.1 Pseudomonadales bacterium
ACCGCCGACGGGCGCTGGCTGCAGCTCACGCTCCTCAACGAGGATCGCGAATGGCCGCGCCTGCTCGCCGCCCTCGGCGCCGAGGAGCTCGCGGAGGATCCGCACTTCGCGACCCGGGACGCGCGCCGGGAGCATGCGGAGCGCCTGCACGGGGAGCTCGCCTGGCGCTTCCGGGAACTCGACACGGCGTCGGCCCGGGCCGCCCTCGGCGAAGCCGGCATTCCGGCTGCCGTGCTCACCACCCTCGAAGATCTGCCGGGTGACCCCCAGGCCGTGGCCGCCGGCATCCTCACGCCCGTGGAAGCGCCCCGGCCCGGCTGGGAGCACACCGTGAGCAGTCCGATCTGGCTCGAGGACGCCCCGAAGCGTCCACCCGCCTACGCCCCGGCGATCGGTGAGCACACCGACGAGGTCCTCGAGGCGCTCGGCTTCGACGCCGCCGCGCGCCGGGCGCTCGCGGAGGCGGGCGCGGTCGGCGCAGCACGGCGCTGAGCGGGAAGCGTCCGCGCCTGCGCGCGAGTCCTCGGCTGCGTTCGAGCTGCGACGGATTCCCGAGGCCGGTCGGAGCGGCTGAAGTCGCCCCTGCAGCGCGGGGCGCCGCGGCGTGCTGTGGGAGCCCGCTTCAGCGGCGACGACAGGACCGGACGTCCGCTGTCGCGACTGAAGTTCGCTCCCACAGTGCGGCGTGCCGCGGCGTGCTGTGAGAGCCCGCTTCAGCGGCGACGACAGGGCCGGACGTCCGCTGTCGCAACTGAAGTTCGCTCCCACAGTGCGGAGTGCCGCGGCGTGCTGTGGGAGCCCGCTTCAGCGGCGACGACAGGACCGGACGTCCGCTGTCGCGACTGAAGTCTGCTCCCACAGTGGGTGGTGCCACGACGCATCGTGCGAGCACGCTTCACTCTTTCCGAAGCGCCGGGCGACGGACGACCGCGCGCCTCTCAGGACGCCTCCCCGATGCGCAGCAGGGTGCCGCCGAGGCCGCGCCAGAGGCGTTCGTGGCAGGTGAGCACGACGATCTGGTGTCGCCGCGCGGCGAGCCGGAGCACGTCCTGCACGTCCGCGAAGCGGCGATCGTCCGCGTACACGAGCGCGTCGTCGAGCACCACGGGCACCGGTCGCCCCTGTTCCGCGAGCAGTTCGGCGAAGGCGAGGCGCACGAGCACCGCGAGCTGCTCCCGGGTGCCGAGGGACAGGTCCTCGAAGGGCTCCAGGGTGCCGCCGCGCTCGATCCCCTCGATCTCCAGCTGCTCGTCGAGGCGGAGCTCCGCCTCCGGGAGCACGCGCGCGAGGGCCGGCGCGAGGCGGGCACGCACCGGCGCGAGGAAGCGCTCGCGGGCCGAGCTCGCCGCCTCCTGGAGCGCCTCGCGCGCGAGCCGGGCGGCGGCGGCGCGGCGGCCGAGGGCGGCGAGGCGCCGTCGTGCGCTCGTCAGCGAGCGCGTGCGGTCCGCGTGCAGCTCCGCGAGCCCTTCCCGCCCGCTGGCGCGCAGCGCGGAGCGCAGCTGCAGGATCTCCCGCTCCAGGGTGGCGCGTTCCGCGCGGGCGTCCGCCAGCGCACGCCCGGCGTCCTCGAGGCGCGCACGGAGGAGTTCCCCGTCCGCCGCCTCGAGCGCCTCCCGCGCCCGCCCCTGCGCCTCGGCCGCGCCCGCCCGGGCCGTCTCGGCCGCGGCGACGGCTGCCTCGAGCGTCTCGTCGCTGCGCTCCGCCCGTGCCCGGGCGAGGCGTTCCCGCACCCGCGCGGCGTTCGCACGGCGCTCTGCTTCCCGGGCGCGAGCCCCCTCCCGCCGCGTCCGCACCTCGTCGAACGCATCGCGGGCCGCGCTCCAGGCCGCCTCGGTACGGAGCACGGTCGCCTCGCAGGCCTCCACGGAGGCGATCGACGGGTCCGTCGGCGCCTCCTCCGGCGGATCGGCCTCGTCCTCGCGCGCAGCCCGCGCCTCGAGTTCCGCCAGGCGCATGCGCAGCCGGTCGACGCCCTCCGGGGCGAGCGCCTCGAGCCTCGCCTCCTCGTCCGCGAGGCGGCGTACGGCCGCGGCGCGGCGCTCGCCGGCGGCCTCCGCCTGCTCCGGATCGTCGGCCCCGAGCGCGGCGAGCGCCTCCGCCATCCCACGAGCGCGCCGATCGCGCTCGGCACGGAGATCCCCGCTGCCCTCCTCGGCGGGACGCACCTCGACGATGCCGTCCGGGAGCACGAAGCGGGCCGGCCCGGTGACGAGCCACTGATCGTCCTCGGCGCGCGCCTCGCCCTCGACCTGCCGGAGCACCACGCCCTCGAAACGCACGGTCGTGGCTCCCGCCCGCGCGCGGGCCTCGACCGCCTCCTGCTCGCGACGGGCCCGGCGCAGCGCCTCCAGCCGTTCGGGCGTCGCGCGGGAGGACGAGGCGTCCGCCCGCGCCTCGGCGACGGCCGCCTCGCGCGCGCCGATCTGCCGGAGACGCTCCTCGAGTTCCCGACGCTCCCGATCGAGCCGCACCCGCTCCTCCCGCCGGGTCTTACGCGCCGCGGCCGCGCGGGCCGCTGCGAGGCGCGCCGAGGCCGCCTCGTGGTCCCGACGCGCGGCGTCCGCGGCGCGCTCCGCTTCGCCGGCTGCGGCACTCTCGAGGGAGAGGGCCTCCTGCGCCGCCTCCGCCTCCCGGCCCGCCCGGTCGGCCTCGGCGACGAGCGCCCGGCGGGTCTCCAGAGCACCCACGGCGCTCTCGTGCTCGAGCGTCGCGAACCGCGCCGCCGCGTCCGCCTTCTCGAGGGCCCGTTCCAGTTCCGCGAGGCCTTCCACCGCTTCCCGGGCCTCGTGCTCGGCGCCCTGCAGGCGAGCCACCACGCCGTCCCGATCGAGCCCTTCCAGCCGTGCGACGCGGTCCTCGAGACGCACGAGGTCCTCGTCCCAGTCCGCGAGACGTCCCTCGACCTCCGCGAGCTCCTGTTCGAGGGCCTCGCTGTCCCGGAGCAGCCGTCCGTACTCGCCGGTCGGCCGGCCGGTGGAGGTCCAGTGCTCGCGGTAGCGCGCCTCGATGCGCGCCGCCAGGGCCCGCCCCTCGCTCCCGCCGAGCACGTCGCCGACCTCGTCCTCGAGCGCGTCACCGAGCCGTGCCCGGGCCCCTTCCGGCGTTCGCAGCGCGCCGTGCGCCTGCCCCTGCTCCACCCAGAGCAGGCCCCAGAGCCCCTGATGGCTCGCGTCGGTGCTGCCGCGGCCGGGCCGGGAGAAGCCGAGCAGGGTCTCGAGCTCGTCCTCGGCGGCGTCGTCCTGCCACTCGCGCCCGTCGTCGAGGCACTGGAGCCGCGCCGTCGGTTTCCGGCAGAAGCGCTTCTCGAGCACCCAGTGCGCGCCCTCGTGCTCGAAGGCGACGGTGACCTCGGGCGCGACGTCGCGTCCCCAGGGGCGCAGCCGGTCCGCGCCGGCCCCCGTGATCCGGTGCTTCTCGAAGAGGGCCGTGCGCAGGGCGTCCAGGACCGTGGACTTGCCGTCCTCGTTGGCGCCGGCGATGACCGTCAGGCGCGGATCGAAGGGGCCGAGCTCCACGGGTCCCGTGAGCACGCGGAAGTTCTCGATGCGCAGCCGCTCGAGCCTCACGACGGCTCCCGGCGCAGGGCACGGTGCTCGGCGTGGAGGAGCTGGAGGGCGTCGCGGGCCGTCGTCGCCTCCTCGGCGTCGGCGCTCTCCGCGAGGGCGAGCAGCCGCCGCGCCGCCTCCCCCACGAACCCGTCCCGGGCGAAGGCCGCGAGTTCCTCCTCCGTGGCCGCGACGACCAGCGCGGTGCGGTCCACCTCCAGCTCGCGCAGGCGCGCGTCCCAGCGGGCGAGGAGCGCGTCGAGCCCGGCATGGCCCTCGAGCGTGAGGCTGCCGGCGAGCACGAGGCGCAGGAGCGTGTCCCCGGCGGACGGCAGGTCCTCCAGGCGCGCCTCCAGCGCGTCCAGGTCCGCCGCGTCGTCGAGGCTCACGGCGAGGCGCTCGAAGCGGAAGCGGCCCGTGGCCACGGGGCGTACCACGGGATCCGCTCCGCCGCCGGGCAGCTCGACGACGAGGGCCTGCCCGGAGGCGTTCCCCCGGAACCCGTCCGGCTCCGGTGTGCCCGCGTACCAGGCGCGCGGGGCGATCTCCACGGTGCCGTGCCAGTCCCCGAGCGCGAGGTAGTCGAGCCGGGCGGTCGCGGCGCGGTCCTCGGCCAGGGGATTGTGGCGTTCGGCCTCCGCCGGCAACCGCCCGGTCACGGTGCCGTGCGCGAGACCGATGCGCAGCACGCCCGGCGCGGTCTCCGCTTCGTCGAACCAGGCGGTCAGATCCTCCGGTTCCCGACGACGACGCAGGGGCGCGGGGAGCACGACCGCCCGCCCGCCGGCCACCGGCACCGGTTCCGGCGCGAGGGCCGCGATGCACTGCTCCGGGAGCGCACCGAGGGCGTCGAGGCGCGACCAGACGCTCTCGGCCCGGGCCGCGTCGTGATTGCCGGGCAGCAGCACGACGGGCACGGGAAAGGCGGCGAGCTGCTCGCAGGTGCGCAGCAGCGTGCGGTCGGCCACGGTCTGGGCGTCGAAGACGTCCCCGGCGACGAGCACGAGGTCGACGGCCTCCTCCCGCGCGAGGCGCGCGAGGTCCGCGAGCATCTCGATGCGGCGCTCGCGGAGCAGCGCGGCCGTGTCGCCTCCGACGAAGGCGAAGCCCTTGCCGATCTGCCAGTCCGCCGTGTGCAGGAGTCGCAGCGGGCCCTCGGAAGCCATGGAAATTCTCAGAGTCCGGGCAGGGTTCGTACGCCGCGGCGAGCGGCCCGATCCGCGCCGCGTGCGGACCCGCGGACCGGGCGTCCGTGACGGAAGCGGGGCAGCGTGCCGGCGCGCGTGACCGCTGCGTTCACCACGGAAGACGCGGTCGGAGCCGCTGCCGCGGGCGGAGTGGATCGGGGTGCGCAGCAGACGCGCGTGCGCAGGCGGTCGAGTTCCTCACGGACGCTCAACCGCCGGCGGGGACGGCACCCGGGCGCAGCCGCGCGAAGAGCCAGCCCCCCACCGCTCCGGCGAGCCCCTGCACGAGAAAGCCGGTCACGCTCCGCGCGCCCGCCACGGGGGTGATCTCGAAGAGCTGGATCATGAGCGCGAGCGCCACGGTCACGGCGCAGAAGCCGGCCAGGGGATAGCCGATCCGGGCCCAGAGCGGCGAGAGGCGGCGGACCACCGCGGCGCACAGCAGGAAGGCGATCGCCTGACCGATCGCGATGATCGGCAGATAGGTCCCGGCCATGCCGACGACGTCGCGCAGGGTCGTCGCGAGGCGCACGTCGAAGGGCACGCGCACGTCCAGCTCCACGAGCCGGGCGAGCACGAACTGCGTCGAGGCCGCGGCCGCGAGGATCTCCGTGGCCACCACGGCCACGGCGAAGGCGAGGAGCAGGCGCGCGATCATGGGCGACTCCGGGGTGGACACGTGGGCGCATCATCGCCATTCCGGAGGGCCACGGAAACCCCGACTCGCGCCGGCGCCGCGGTAGACTGCGCGCGTTCGCTCCGGTCACCGGGATCCGCCCATGCGTCGCCGACTCCTGTCCTCGCTCCTGCTCCTGCTCCTCGCCGTCGGCCCCGCACGGGCGGCCGAGTACCGCATCGAGACCGTCGCCGAGGGCCTCGCCTTCCCCTGGTGCATCGCCTTCCTGCCCGACGGGGATCCGCTCGTGACCCTGCGCGGCGGCGAACTCCTGCGTCTCGCCGGGGACGGGGCCGTCCCGGTGCGCTACGGCGGCGTCCCGGAACCGTACGTGCGCAGCCAGGGCGGGCTCTTCGACGTGCTGCCGGATCCGGCCTTCGCGGAGAACCGGCTCGTCTACCTGAGCTACGCCCACGGCACGCCCGAGGCCAACGCGACCCGCGTCGTCCGCGCACGTCTCGGCGCGGACCGCCTCGAGGACGTGACGCCGATCCTGACGGTCGCGCCGACGAAGGACACGCCCGTGCACTACGGGGGCAAGCTCGCCTTCCTCCCGGACGGGACCCTCCTCGTCACCACCGGCGACGGGTTCGACTACCGCGAGGCGGCGCAGCGTCGCACGAGTCTCCTCGGCAAGACCCTGCGCATCCACACGGACGGCTCGATCCCGGAGGACAACCCCTTCGCCGACGACCCGGCTGCGGAGCCGGCGCTCTGGACCTTCGGGCACCGCAACCCCCAGGGGCTCGCGGTCGGCGACGACGGCACCGTCTGGCTCCACGAGCACGGCCCCCGGGGCGGCGACGAACTCAATCGCCTCGAACCGGGCACGAACTACGGCTGGCCCGTGGCGACCTTCGGGCTCGACTACAGCGGCCAGCGGATCACGCCCTACACCGAGTACCCGGGCATGGAGCCGCCGCGCTTCCAGTGGACCCCCTCGATCGCCCCGTCGGGCCTCGCCTGGTACGACGGCGACGCCTTCCCGGCCTGGCGCGGCGACCTCTTCCTCGGCGCGCTCGCGGCCGGCGGCGTGCGCCGCGTCGATCTCGAGGACGGTGAGGTCGTGGCCGAGGAGACCGTGTTCCCGGAGCTCGAGGGCCGGCGGATCCGTGACGTGCGCACGGGCCCCGACGGCGCGCTCTGGGTGCTCGTGGACGCCGAGGACGGCGCCGTGCTGCGCATCGTCCCCGCCGGCGACTGACCCGCTCCGGTCCGCAGCGGGTCCACGGACCGGACGCCGCAGCGGGCCTCGTCTCCCGGCCCCGGTCAGCGAAGGCCCGCGAGCATCGTCCCGAGGCGCTCCAGGCCCGCCTCGAGCGTCGCACGGGGTGCACCGATGCCGACACGCAGGTAGCCGTCGAGGCCGTAGGCGTCGCCGGGCACCACGAGCGTGCTCGCCTCCGTCCGCAGGCGCTCGGCGAGCGCCGTCGAGCCGATGGGCGCGTCGTAGGCCAGGAACGCCATGCCGCCGGCCCGGGGCGGCACGATCGAGACGCCGGGCGTGGCCGCCACCCAGGCGAGGAGCAGCGCCCGGTTGTCCGCGAGCCAGGCGCGGGAGCGCGCGAGGATGCGGGCCCGGAACGCGGGTTCGAGCACCCGTCGGGCGATCGCCTCCGACAGGGCACCGGTCGTGATCGAGGTGTAGTCCTTGCGTGCCCAGGCCTCGCGGAGCTCCGCCGCGGGTCCGCAGAGCCAGCCGATGCGCAGTCCGGGCAGGGCCATGGCCTTCGAGAGCCCGTTCGTGACGATCACGTGCGGCGATCGCGCGAAGCTCGGCGTCTCCTCGCCGTCGAACTCGCAGCCCGTGTAGACCTCGTCCACGTGAAGGGCCACGCCCCGCCGCGCCGTGAGCTCGACGAGCGCGTCGCGGACCTCGGCGGCGAGCACCGATCCCGTCGGATTGTTCGGATGGCACAGGGTCACGAGCCGCGTGCGCGCCGTGAGCGCCGCCTCCACCGCGGCCGGATCGAGGCTCCAGCCCCGCGCGGCATCGAGCTGCACCTCCCGCACGGTCGCTCCGAGGGCGCGGATCCAGCCCCGGAGCTGGAGGTAGTTCGGCGTGACCATCACCACCTCGTCGCCGGGCTCCACGAGGGTCATGGCGAGGAGGAAGTTCGCCTCCGCGCTGCCGTTCGTGACGAGGACCTGCTCCGCGGTCCGTCCGGGATAGAGGGCCGCGATGGCGGCGCGCAGGGCCGGATCGCCGTCGGTCCAGCCGTAGCCGAGCGGCACCCGCGCGAGCTCGGCCCGCGCATCGGCGTCGAAGAGCTCCTCGAGCGTGAGCGGATGCACCCCGCTGTCCGAGAGGTTCAGCTCCACTTCGTTCTCGTGGAGCGACTGCAGCCGCTCCAGGGTGAACTCCTCGATCCTCACGCGCCCTCCCCTGCCCGGGTTCCGGAACCGGCCGTCGCACCGTCTCCGGCCTCCGCCGACGATGTGCGAGCATGCACCACATGAGCAGACGTACCCAGAGTGCCCGCGAGGAGCTCGCCAACGCGCTGTCCCACGGCGTGGGCACGCTCCTCGCGCTCGTCGGCGCCCCCGTGCTGATCGCCGGGGCGGCCCGCACCGGCTCGTCCACGGCGATCGCCGCGGCGGCGGTCTTCGCGGCGACGCTCGTGCTCCTCTACCTCGCCTCGACGCTCTACCACGCCGCGCGGTCGCCCCGGGCGAAGGAGTTCCTGCGCCGCCTCGACCACGGCGCCATCTACCTGCTCATCGCCGGGACCTACACGCCCTTCACGCTCGGACCCCTGGCGGGACCCTGGGGCTGGGCGCTCTTCGGAACCGTCTGGGGGCTGGCGGCGCTCGGGGTGACCCTGAAGCTCTTCGACCGGCTGCGGCATCCGCACCTGTCCACGGGGCTCTACCTCGCCATGGGCTGGTGCGTGCTGCCCGCACTCGGGCCCCTGATCGAGGGGGTTCCGGGACCGGGGCTCTGGCTGCTCGTCGCCGGCGGGCTCTCCTACACCGCCGGAACCGCCTTCTTCGCCCTCGACGCGGCCGTGCGCTATGCGCACTTCGTCTGGCACCTGTTCGTGCTCGGCGGCTCGGCCTGCCACTTCTTCGCGGTGCTCGGCTACGCCGTCTGACCCGTTCGTTCAGGGCCGCCGTCGGACCGCGGCTCCGTCCTCGATCCCCTCGCTCGCCTCCGGCCGGTGCGGCGGCCCGTCCTCGATCGCGTCCGTGGCCTCCGAGGAGAGCGGCGCGATCGCCGGCGGCCGGCCGGCGACGAGATCGTCGAGCGTGTAGCCGAGGTAATCCGCGTGCAGGGCTCGCGTGAGGGCCACGGCCATGAACACGAGGAGCACGCAGAAGGGGAAGCCGAGGGTCGTGATCACGTTCTGGAGCGCGTCGAGCCCGCCCGCGAGCAGCAGCGTGGCGGCGATGGCCCCGAGCAGGAGCGTCCAGAAGATGCGCTGGCCCATGCGCGAGACCTGATCGTCGCGGCGCGAGAGCAGGTCG
>JAZBPF010000695.1:0-2276 GCA_036351515.1 Pseudomonadales bacterium
GTCGGCTCAAGGGGCGGGAGCCTCGCGAAAGGGGCCGATTGCCGAAGGGTCGAAGCATAGCAGACACGCCGGGTGCGCCCGGTTCACGAGGAAGCGGCGTGCCCGGAAGCCCCAAACAAGAAGGGGAAGGCTCTCGCCTTCCCCTTCGAAGGGCAGAGTCGCGGAGCCCGTTGTTCTGATGCCCCCGCACGTTCCGGGTGGCTGATCGTTGGCCGGGCTTCGCGGCCTGCGCACCGGTCCCCTCGGATCGGTGATTCCTGTCGTAGCGCTTCGAGAACGCTTCCGACGAACGACGCCGGGCTCCGGACCTCGCCGACCTGCGGCGTCCAGCGCGACCCTCCTTCCCCAAGAACGGTCGCATCGGCGGCACTTCTGCGAGTGCCGGGTCCGGGTCACTCCGGACGGCCCCTCCCCCCATGTGTTCGGGACACTTGTCGTGAACGCGCCGGCCTGGGCCGACGGAAATGTATATAGCGAGTTGTGTGCCAGTTGCCCCGGGGTGTGTCGAGGTCCTTTGCTTTCAATGACTTGGCGAAAAGGGGGCGGTCGGGGAAGCGTGAGTGGGCGTCGAAGTGTTACCGGCTTCGTTACCAAATCGTTGCTATGAGTGTTCTGGTAACACTCGCGGACTCAGCCGTTACCCCCGTCGCCCGCGGAAGCGCGAGTGCTGCGCGGGCCCCGGTTGCGGGTACGCTTGCGCGGGATCCCGAGGCGCTGTCGGCGCTCCCAGAGGCTCTTGCGGCTGATCCCGAGGCGCTGGGCGATCTCGGTCTCGGTCATGTGGTCCTCGTGATCGAGCACGAAGCGCACGAAGTAGTCCTCGAGCGAGGTGTTGTCCTCTTCCTCGGGGACGGGTCTGGGTCCCGGCCCCCGGATCGGGCTCACCTCCACCTCCCGAGGACGCTCCGGCGCCAGCTCGACGGCCAGGAGCTCCGCCGAGATCTCGGAGCCGTCGCAGAGGATCGCCGCGCGCTCGATGGCGTTCTCGAGCTCCCGGACGTTGCCCGGCCAGCCGTAGGCCGCCATGGCCCGCAGGGCCGACTCGGAGAAGGTCATGCGCGGCTTGTGCAGCCGGTGGCAGGTGCGCTCGAGGAGACGCTCGGCGAGTTCGAAGATGTCGTCGCCGCGATCGCGGAGCGCCGGAAGCGCCAGGGTCACGACGTTCAGGCGGTAGAAGAGGTCCTCGCGGAACTCCCCCCGCTCGGCCCGGGCCTGCAGGTCACGGTGCGTCGCGGCGATCAGGCGGACGTCCACGCGCCGGGTCTGCACGGCGCCGACGCGACGGATCTCGCCCTCCTGGAGCACGCGCAGGAGGCGCGCCTGCGCCTCCAGTGGGAGCTCGCCGATCTCGTCCAGGAACAGGGTGCCCCCGTCCGCCGCCTCGACCAGTCCCCGGCGTGCGTTGCCGGCACCCGTGAAGGCCCCCTTCTCGTGGCCGAAGAGTTCGGACTCGATGAGCGAGTCGGGGATCGCCGCGCAGTTCAGGGAGATCATCGGCGCATCGCGGCGCGGGCTCTGCTCGTGGAGGGCGCGGGCGACGAGCTCCTTGCCGGTGCCGGACTCACCGAGGATCAGCACCGTGGACTCGGTCGGTGCGACGCGCCGGATGCGGTCGAAGAGCTGCCGCATGGACGCGCAGGAGCCGATCATGCCCGCGACCGGATAGTCCCGGGACAGCTCGGACTTGAGCACGGCGTTCTGCCGGGCGAGGCGCTGGGCCTTGTCGACGCGACCGAGCGCGAGCAGCAGCTCGTCGGGGTCGAAGGGGCGGGCGATGAAGTCCGCCGCGCCGAGCTTCATGGCGTCCACGGCGGAACGCAGCGAGGCGTGCGCGGAGAGGATGATGACCGGGACCTCGCCGGCGTCCTGGATCAGGTCCGTACCGAGGCCGCCCTTCAGGCGCAGGTCCGCCAGGATCATCGCGAAACCGGCGAGATCGAGGGCGCGGGCATCGGCCAGCGTCTCGACGGACGTGACCGCGAAGCCGTCCTCTGTCAGCAGATCACCGAGGGTGCTGTGCCCGGCGGGCCTGTCCTCGACGATGAGCACCTGACTCATGCCGTCGCTCGCGTTCCGGAACGGTCGGCGATGTTAGCAGACTCCCGGGGCGTCGCCGTCGTCCGGGGGGGCGGCGGCGTCCGTGCGCGGGACGCGGGCCGGATCCCAGGCCTCGAGGGCGCCCTCGAGCTGCTCGGCGGGCGGCGCGGCAGGATCCGCGGGCAGGCCGAGGCGCAGGAGGACGGTGGCGAGGTTGCCCCCGGCGCTACGGTCGTCCA
>JAZBPF010000696.1:0-4046 GCA_036351515.1 Pseudomonadales bacterium
CCGTTGGGCGTCTGCAGGAGCTTGAGGCCCCGGCGCTCCGCCTCCTCGCCCACTTCCTCGAGCTCCTGCTTCTGGCGCTGCTCGAAGCCCGCGGCGACCTCGCCCATGCGGCTGCGGAACTCCTCGTCCTCGAAGACCGCGGGGACCACGGAGCGCAGCTCCTCCACGAACTGGTCCGCGTCGCTGCGCAGGCGCCGGCCCTGGCCGGCCACGAGGCGCAGGGCACGGGGCCGCATGGCGTCCTCGAAGTCGTTCAGGTAGCACCAGTCGCTCGGTGTGCTGCGCCCCGCAGTCGCGTCGCGGAGCACGGCGGCGACCATGGACTCGCAGTCGCTGCCCGGAGCCGTGAGCACGAAGGGGTTGTAGCCGGTGGCGTCCATGGCGAGCGCGAAGCGCAGGGCACGGGTGGCGCGCTCCTGGCCGAGCCCCTCGCGGAGCGGCTCGAGCTCGGCGGTGGTCTCGAAGTCGAAGACCTCCGGAGCGGTCTCCGGGCGCAGGGCCGCGGCGTCCAGGGTCCTCACCATGGTCCGTGTGCTCCGGCTTCGTGCATGGGGGCTCCCTTCCGCTCCACGGTCCTGTCCGCTCCACCGTCCCCGGCTCGACCCGCGGCGATCGCCGCGGCTTGGGAGCCGACTCCCGCATGCTGCCACCGCCTGCGGGTCGACCGCTTGATCCGGATCATCCGCCGCGCCCGCGCTTGGGCCGCGACGCTGCCCTGGGGTATACAGGGGCGCCGCCGCGGCGCTCGCGGTGGTTCCGCAGCGGAACGGGGGGAGCATGGAACTGGAGGAACTCGAGCGGCGCCTGGTCCCGTTCGTGCGGGATCGCTACGGGGATCCGCACGCACGGGTCTTCGACGTGCACCAGATGCCCGGTCACGCCGGCTTCGCCTACGGCTTCAGCGTCGCGGCGGAGCGGGACGGAGCGCCGGTCGCCGAGTCCTGGTTCCTGCGCCTGCCCCCACCGAACGTGAACTGGCGCGGCACGGCGGACGTGCTGCGGCAGGTGACCGTGCTGAACGCCCTCGACGGCACGGACGTGCCCCACTGCAGCGTGCGCTGGAGCGGCGGCGAGGGGGACGAGCTCGAGTGGTTCGGCCGGCCCTACTTCATCGTCCCGAAGCTCGAGGGAGACGTGCTCCGCCTCGGCCCCGACGAATGGGGCGCCTCGCTTGCGCGTTCGCAGCTGGAGACCCTCGGACGCGAGGTGATGGCGGCGCTCGCCGGCATCCATCGCCTCGACTGGCGCCCGCTCACCTACCTGGGCGACCCGGTTCCCTTCGAGGAGGACGTCACGCGCTGGGACCGGCTCTTCGAGCGCGCCGCCGATCCCGAGCGCCTCGCGCGCGCGCCGGAGGTGCGGCGCCTGCTGCTCGAGCGCATTCCGGAGAACGCCCCGGTGGGCGTCTTCCACGGCGACTTCCAGACCGCGAACCTCTTCTGCTCGCAGGGCGACGAGCCGCACCTGAAGGCGGTGATCGACTTCGAGCTCACGGGCATCGGCGCGACGCTCAACGACGTCGGCTGGATCTGCACCTTCAGCGACCGGGAGGCCTGGCGCACGGAAGCCGGCGAGCTGCGCCCCATGTTCCTCGACCCGGAGACGCTGGTGGCCTTCTACGAGGAGGCCTGGGGCGAGCCGCTGCCGGACCTCGCCTGGTACCGGGCGCTCGCCGCCTACAAGTTCGCGCTCATCACCGGCTTCAACCTCATGCTCCACCGGCGGGGCAAGCGCCACGACCCCCTCTGGGAGACGACGCGCCTGTCCATGACGCCGCTGATCGACCGAGCCCTGGACCTGCTTTCTTCCTGATCCCGGAGAGACCCCCATGTCGGATGCCCCCTACACCATGACCATCGACGGCCGCGCCGTCGGCGCCGAGGCGCAGCTGGACGTCGTCGACCCGGCCACGGGCCGGCCCTTCGCCGCCTGCCCGGACTGCTCGCGGGAGCAGCTGAACGAGGCCGTGGCCGCGGCCGAGCGCGCCCTCCCGGCCTGGCGCCGGGACCTCGAGGGGCGCCGCGCTGCGCTCGTGCGCTGCGCCGAGGCGCTCGAGGCCCGCGCCCAGGAACTCGCCCCGGTGCTCATGCACGAGCAGGGCAAGCCGCTGCAGCGCGCCGTGGAGGAGATCTACGGCGCCGCGGTGTGGTTCCGCAGCAACGCGGCGCTCCCCCTCGAGGACGAGGTGCTCAAGGAGACGCCGGAGCAGCGGGTGGAACTGCGCCGCCGCCCCCTCGGCGTCGTCGCCGGCATCACGCCCTGGAACTTCCCGGTGCTCCTCGCCGTGTGGAAGATCGCGCCGGCGCTGCTCGCCGGGAACACCTTCGTGCTCAAGCCCTCGCCCTACACGCCGCTCTCGAGCCTGAAGCTCGGAGAGGTGCTGCGCGAGGTGCTGCCCGCCGGCGTGTTCAACGTGGTCTCCGGCGGAGACGCCCTCGGCGCCTGGCTCACGGAACACCCGGCGGTCCGCAAGATCTCCTTCACCGGTTCCGTGGCCACGGGCAAGAAGATCGCCGCGGCGGCCGCGCCGGACCTCAAGCGCGTGACCCTCGAGCTCGGCGGCAACGACCCGGCGATCGTGCTCAAGGACGCGAACGCCAAGCAGATCGCCGAGAAGCTCTTCTGGAGCGCCTTCGCCAACACCGGCCAGGTGTGCGTGGCGGTCAAGCGCCTGTACGTGGAGGAGGAGCTCTATCCCGAGCTCGTGGGCGAGCTCTCGGAGATCGCCAGGCGCGTGAAGGTGGGCCCCGGCACCCAGGCGGAATCCCAGCTCGGGCCGCTCAACAACAAGGCACAGTTCGACCGTGTCGCCGAGCTCGTGGAGGACGCCCGCGCCAGCGGCGCGAAGATCGAGGCCGGCGGCACGCCGCTGTCCAACGAGGGCTACTTCTACGCGCCGACGATCGTCACCGGCGTGGCCGAGGGCACGCGCCTCGTGGACGAGGAGCAGTTCGGTCCGGCGCTGCCGGTGATGCCGTTCCGGAGCATCGACGAGGTGCTCGAGCGCGCCAACGGCACCCACTTCGGCCTAGGCGGCTCCATCTGGACTTCCGACGTCGACCGCGGCGCGTCCCTCGCCCGCGAGCTCGAGTGCGGCACGGCCTGGGTGAACCAGCACATGAACCTCGCCCCGGACGTGCCCTTCGGCGGCCTGAAGTGGTCCGGCATCGGCTACGAGAACGGCCCCTGGGGGCTGGCGGCGTTCTCCGAGTACCAGGTGGTGGACGTCGCGCGCTGAGGCGGCCTGCAGGTCGGCGTCGCGGCTGAAGCCGGCTCCCGCAGGGGTGTCGGCGCCCTCCTCGCGTCGCCGCTGAAGCTGGCTCCCACAGCGGGGTGGACGTGCTCCTTGTGTCGCCGCTGAAGCGGGCTCGCACAAGGAGAGTGTCGACACCTTCTGTGGGAGCCGGCTTCAGCGACGACCAGGAAGGGCCGGAAGCGATGACCTCCGGTGAATCCGGCTCTCCAGTCGGTTCGTGCGAGGACCGCCCTACGAGCCAGCTTCCATCGCTGCGGCGGCCCTCCACGACCCTCGAGCCCACCGCCACGAGGACCCGAACCATGCCGGACGCCGCTGCGTCGATCACCGCGGAACAGGACGACCGGATCCTCCGCCTGTCCGTCGACGACGGCGGCCGCAACATCTTCACGCTACCTCTCGCGCGCGAGCTCCACGACCGGATCCGGGCCGCCGAGGCCGATTCCGCCATCACCACGCTCGTGCTCGAAGGCAACGGGCGCGCGCTCAGTGTCGGCCTCGACACGGGCACGGTGCTGGCCGGTGGTGCCGAGGCTGACGCGCTCCTCGGCACCATGGGGGAGATCCTCCGCCTCCTGTACCTGTCGCGCCTGCGCTCGGTGGTGATCGCCAGCGGACATGCGGTCGCCGCCGGCGCCATGCTGCTGCTCGTGGCCGATACGCGCATCGGGATCGCCCCGGGCGGCCGCGTGGGGCTCTCGGAAGTCGGCGTGGGCCTGCCCGTGCCGGCCGCCACGCAGCAGCTCGTCCGCGATCGCATCGCGGTGCCGTACCAGTACGAGAGCACCGC
>JAZBPF010000697.1:0-8625 GCA_036351515.1 Pseudomonadales bacterium
CGCCGAGAGCTGCCGCTGACGCAGCTCCACGAGCTCCATGCGGGATTCCAGCGCCTCCCGTTGCGTGAACAGGACCTCCGTGTACTCGGCCCGCGCCGAGGCGAAGAGGCGATCCGCAAGCGTGACCGATTCCGTGAGGGCCTCCACCTGCTGCCGCTTGCGATCGTAGCTCTGCGCGAGGTTGTCCACCCGCGAGAGCTCGCTCGAGACCTCGACGAAGGCGTTCAGGACGGTCTGCCGGTAGCGCCAGACGGCCTGGAGCTGCTCCGCCGTGGCGTTCCCGTACTCCGCACGGATCGCGGCACGGTTGAGCAGGGGCATCACGAGATCGCCGGCCAGGCCGTAGACCAGGGATTCAGGGGTGGTGAACAGCGCGTCCCCCTCCGCGCTCCGCAGGCCGATCCCGGCCGAGAGTTCGAGCGAGGGATAGAAGCGGGCCCGGGCGGCACGGACGTCCAGCGCCGCAGCCGCGAGCTCGAGCTCGGCCCGACGCACGTCGGGGCGGAGTTCCAGCAGTTCCAGCGGCCGCCCCACGGACACGCTCCCCGTCGCAGGAGCGTCGAAGTCGTCCGAGGCCCGTCGCACGGGCTGTGGGTACCGGCCGGCGAGGAAGTTGATGCGGTTCTCCGTCTCCACGATCCGCTGCCGCATCTCGAAGCGCAGACTCTCGTTCTTGAGCACCTCCGCCTCGAAGCGCCGCACCGCGAGCTCCGTCGCTCGGGCCGAAGCCTTCTGAAGCCGCACGGCGCGCAGCACGTCCCGCTGGACGTCGATCATCTGCTCGAGGATCACGAGACGTTCGTCCAGCGCGACGAGCTCGTAGTAGGCACTCGCGATCTCGGCGACCAGATGCGTGACCATGAAGTTGCGCCCCTCGCGCGTGGCGAGATAGCGGAGCACGGCTGCCTTCTTCTCGTTGCGCAGCCGCTTCCAGACGTCGAGTTCCCACTGCACGCCGAGGGACAGGAGGAAATCCGGAAGCGGCTCGGGGAACTCCTTCTCCCGCTCCTCGTCGAGGGGAAGGCTCTCTTCCACGACGCCCTCCCGGGTGTAGCGACCGACCTTGTCGACCCCCGCGCCGGCACGGAGATCGACCGAAGGCAGATACTCCCCGCGCCGGGCACCGACTTCGTTCCGGGCGATCTCGATCTCCTGCAGGAGCACGTTCAGCTCCTGGTTGTGTGCGAGCGCATGATCGACGAGCGCGAGAAGCTCCTCGTCGTCGAAGAACTCCCGCCAGGCCACCGTGGCCGAGCTGTCTTCGCCGCCCACGCCTCCGGCGTACGCCTCCGGGAGTGCAGGCTCCTGCCCGGCGACGGTTCCGGGCGACGAGACGCCCACGGGCGGTACCGCGCTGCAAGCGGACAGCGTCACGAGCGTGGCGGCGGCGAGTACACGAACGAGGCTTGCGCGTCCGGTCATGGTCACAGGTCTCCGTACTCGGGTACTTCGGTGAGCGGCGACTCGTGTTCGTCGCGGATCAGCTGGCGACCCTCGGACAGCCGCCCGAACACGTAGTACAGACCGGGGACAATCAGTACGCCGAGGAGCGTGCCGAGCAGCATGCCCCCCGCGGAGGACGCCCCGATGGTGCGGTTCCCGATCGCGCCGGCGCCCGTGGCGAGCACGAGCGGGACCAGACCGGCGACGAAGGCGAAGGACGTCATGAGGATCGGCCGGAAGCGGACCTTCGCCCCCTCGATGGCCGCCTCGAGGACCGATCTTCCCGAGCCGTGCTTCTGCACCGCGAACTCGACGATGAGGATCGCGTTCTTCCCGAGCAGCCCGACGAGCATGATCAGGCCCACCTGCGCATAGACGTTGTTCTCGAGCCCCATGAGGCGCAGCAGCAGGAAGGAGCCCAGGACGCCGACGGGCAGCGAGGCGATGACGGCGAGCGGAAGCAGGAAGCTCTCGTACTGCCCGACGAGCACCAGATACACGAACACCAGCACCACGACGAAGATGTAGAGCGCCTCGTTGCCACGCTGTGCCTCGTCGAAGGCGAGACCGGCCCAGGCGATGTCGTACCCGCGAGGCAGCACCTCCTCGGCGACCGCGCGAATCGCCGCGATCGCCTCGCCGCTGCTGTAGCCCCGCGCCGGAGCCCCCTGGATCGCCGCCGACGGGTAGGCGTTGTACCGGGTGATCTCGTTCAGCCCCTGGGTCTTCCGGAGCTGCATGAACGAGGAGTAGGGCACCATCTCTCCTTCCTCGTTGGCCACGAAGAGTCGGTCCAGATCCGACGGCAGCCGCCGGAACTCGGGCTCTGCCTGCACGTAGACCTTGTAGAAGCTCCCGAAGCGCACGAAGCCCTGCTCGTAGGTACTCCCGACCAGGATCGAGAGGTTGTCCATCGCGTCCTTGATCGAGACGCCCTTCTGCATCGCCACCTGGTTGTCCACGATCAGCTCGTACTGCGGGTAGTCCGCGGTGAAGAAGGTGAACAGCCCCCGGAGTTCCGGACGCTCGCGGAGCGCGGCCATGAAGCGTTCGTTGATCTCGCCCAGACGGGCGTAGTCGCCACTGTTGGTCTTGTCGAGAAGCCGGAGGGCGAAACCACCGGCCGCACCGTAGCCGGGAACCGCCGGCGGGCCGAAGAACTCGATGGTGACGCCGGAGATCTCCTTCGACTTCTCCTCGAGCTCGGCGATGATCTCCTCCACCGTCCGCGTGCGGTCCCGCCAGTTCTCGAGGTTGACGAGACAGGTGCCGGCGTTCGAGCCCCGGCCCTCGGTGAGCACTTCGTACCCCGCGAGGGCAGAGACGGACCGGATGCCCTCCACGTGCTCGGCGATCTCCTGGAGTTCCCGGGACTTGGCGTAGGTGCGCTCCAGCGTCGAACCCGGCGGGGTCTGGAGGATGGCGTAGACCATCCCCTGGTCCTCGTTCGGAATGAAGCCGGAGGGGAGCTCGCGGTCGAGCACGTAGATGCCGACACCGCAGAGCACGAGGACCCCGAAGGTGAGCAGGCGCAGGGGCACGATCCGTCGCAGCAGTCCCTCGTAGCCGCCGGTCACGCGCTCGAAGCCCCGATCGAACGCTGCGAGCGCCCGCCCGAGGGGGCCGCGCCGTTCCCGCCCCGCTTCGGCAGGCTTCAGGAGCATGGCGCAGAGCACCGGCGTCAGGGTCAGGGCGACCACGCCGGAAAGAATGATGGCGACCGCCATGGTCACGGAGAACTGCCGGTAGAAGACCCCCACGGGGCCCGACAGGAACGTCACCGGCACGAATACCGCGGTCATCACCAGCGTGATGGCGATGATCGCACCGCTGATCTCGTGCATGACCTGCATGGTCGCCGGATACGGGCCCAGACCCGTGTCGTGCATCTTCGCGTGGACGGCCTCCACGACCACGATGGCGTTGTCCACGACGATGCCGATGGCGAGCACGAGCGCGAACAGGGTGATGAGGTTGATGTTCACGTCGAGCTGCTGCATGAAGAAGAAGGTGCCCACGAGGGAGACCGGTACGGCGAGCGTCGGGATCAGCGTCGATCGCCAGTCGCCTAGGAACAGGAAGACCACGAGCGCGACCAGCACGAAAGCCTCGAAGAGGGTATGCAGGACCTTCTCGATGGACGCATCGAGGAACCCGGAGACGTCGTAGCTGATCTCGTAGTCCATGCCGGGAGGGAACGAGTCTTCCCGGATCGCCTCGAGCCGCGCCTTCACCTCCTCGATGACTTCCTGCGCGTTGCTGCCTGCGCTCTGCTTGAGGACGATCGCGGCGGACGGCCGCCCGTCGATGTTCGAGTAGATGTCGTAGAACTCGCTCCCGAGCTCCACCCGTGCGACGTCCTTCAGGCGCAGCAATTCCCCCTCTTCCGTCGCGCGGAGGATGATGTCCCCGTACTCCTCGGCAGTGCTGTAGCGACCCTGCCAGGTGAGGACGTACTCCAGGGACTGCGAAGTGCGACCCGTCGCGAGGCCGAGGCGGCCGGGAGATCCGATGATGCTCTGCTCCGCGAGCGCCTCCATGATCTGTTCCGTGGAGACCTCGTAGGCACGCATACGGTCGGGGTTCAGCCAGACGCGCATGGCGTACTGGCGACTGCCGAGGATCTGCGCGCTGGCGACGCCGCGAATGCGGTTGATCTCCGGGAGCAGATTCACCCATGCGAAGTTGAACAGGTGCTTCATGTCCGCGTCGTCCGCCGTGCTGTACAGGTTCACGTACATGAGCATCTGCGGCTGTACGGGCTGGACGATGATGCCCTCACGCTGAACCAGCGGCGGCAGTCGCGTCTTCACCTGATCCACCCGGTTCATGACGTTCACGACGGCCTGATTCGGATCCTCCCCGGAGTGGAAGATGACCTGGATCGTGGCCTCACCGGCGCTCGTCGCGTCCGAGATCATGTACTTCATGCCCTGGACGCCGTTGATGGAGCGCTCCAGGGGGATGAGGACCGAATCCTCGAGCACCTTCGCGCTCGCACCGGGGTACGCGATGCTGACGAGGACCCGCGGTGGCGCGACGGACGGGAACTGCGAGACGGGCAGCGTGGCGATGGCGAGCCCTCCCAGGAACAGGAGGATCAGGGAGATGACGATCGCCAGCGCCGGACGATGGAGGATCTTCGTGAACATGACGGCGCCCCCTATTCGGCCGGGACCTTGAGCCCGGAGAACACCGCCTCCGGCTCGAGGAACGCGTACTCGACCTCCTCTCCCGCGCGGACCTGGCGCATCCCCTCGAGCAGCACGGTCTCCTGCTCCTCCAGCCCCTGATCGACGACGAAGAGGTCCTCGAATTCCTCCGCGACGTGAATGCGTCGCTGCTCGACCCGCCCCTCCTCGTCGATCACGAACAGGTAGACGTGATCGAGCACCTCGAAGGTCGCCTTCTGCGGCACGAGCAGTGCGTCCGGCCGGGGGCTGGGCACGAGGACGTTGCCGGTCTGTCCGTGGCGGAGCAGGCCCGTCGGATTCGGGAAATCGGCGCGGAAGGCGATGGTGCCGGTGGTGTTGTCGAAGTCCGCCTCGACGGCGGCGATGCGGCCTTCCTGCGGAAAGTCCTCGCCGTTCGCCATGCGCAGGCGGACCGGGCGGCCCACGACGCCTGCGGGGCTCTCCGCGTAGGCCAGGTACTCCGCCTCGGGAACGTTGAAGTACACCCAGACCGAGCTGTTGTCGGACAGCGTGGTCAGGAGCTCGCCCTCGTCCACGAGGCTTCCCTCCCGGACGAGGAGGCGATCCATGATTCCGGCGAAGGGCGCTTCGATCCTCGTGAAGTTCAGATGAGCCTCCGCGAGGCTCACCTCCGCGCGTGCTCGCTCGTAGCGCGCGCCGGCCAGCGCCAGTTCCGTGTCGGAGACCACTGCTTCGTCGGCCAGGCGCTTCGTGTTCTCGTACTCGAGCCGGGCAGCCTCTGCTTCGGCCTCCGCCCGACGCAGCTCCGCCTCGTAGACCCGGGGCAGGATGCGGAACATGGGCTGACCCGCCTCCACCCACTGGCCTTCGTTCACCGCCACGTCCTCGAGGTATCCGCGCTCGAGGGCCCGCAGCTCGATGTGCCGGCTCGAGCGGATCTGCCCCACGTAGTCGTGCACCACGGCCACGTCCTGGCGCAGGGGCCGCGTGGCCTCGAGTCGGTGCGCATGGGACTCGTGCTCACCGTGCGCTTCGTGGGCCTCGCCCTGGCAACCCCCGAGGGCAGCGAGCGACAGCAGCGCCGCGACCCCGAGCAGTTCCTTCGGTCTCTTGACCATCGACATCTCTCTTTCCATGACCTGTGATGCCGAGGCGGCGCAGGGCGCCGTGCCCCGGTTCCGGGAGGAGCGGATGGATCATCATCACGGGGACCGGCAAGGCGAGACGCCTGCAGCAGGCGCTCCACGCCGGCACGCGAAGGCGCGACGGAGCGAGCGCGGTAGGGAGCTGCAGCGGACGGACCGGGCCGTCGCGTCGAAGGACCGTTCGTGCGGACCGAGGGTTTCAGGTCGACGGTCGCACCAGGCCTTCGACGACGCGGGGCGCGGAGTCCGGCATCACGGGCAACGACGCAGTCGTCGGGGGACGGAGCCGTCCCGGAACGCCGTGCGCTGTGCTCGCGGACCGCTCGGAGCGGCGACCTCGCCGGTCAGGAAGCCGGAGGAGGGGCCCGGGCGGAGAAGGTCTCCCAGGGACGGGAGGCACCGGAGACGCGTCGCACTGGAGCGACGGTCCGGAGGGTGAGGCATGCGGGCGCCGCGATGGCGATGCGGCACGGTGGCGGCGCGAGCGAGGCGTCGCCGCGTCCCTCCCCGTCCGGACCCTCGCCGCGCTCGGTGCCGCCGAACTCGCCCGCGAGGCGCTCGGCCGGGACCGCACGCTCGTGCCCGTCTCCCTCTCGCGCTTCCGCGAGCAGGGCGAGCGCAGGCTGCGCGAGCACCGCGAGGAGCAGCGAGAGGAGGGTGAAGCGGGATCCGGATCGGAACGATCGAGCCACGAGGGTGCATTCGCCCGCGAGAGGGAGTCGTCATCAGCTTAGGTGGCACGCGCACCCTCTGCAAGGGAGACCGCCCTCGTGACCGGAGGCTCCCGGCTCGGCACGCCCCGAAGTGTCTCCGGCGGAACCGACGGCGGTATGCTCTCCCGGCCACGCGACCTCCGGGGAGGGAACCATGCCGCTCGATCCGACCACCGAAGCCGTCCTCGCGCAGCTCGCGGAGGCCGACGCGCCGCCCATGAGCCAGCTGCCGCCGGCAGCCGCGCGGGAGATGTACGCGCAGATGCAGCCGCCGGCGCCGGAGCTCGAGGTCGGCGCCGTGGAGGACCGGAAGATCCCGGGGCCGGACGGCGAGATCCCCGTGCGGATCTACCGCCCCGCGGGCGACGGTCCCTTCCCGGTCCACGTCTTCTTCCACGGTGGCGGCTGGGTCATCGGCGACCTCGACACGCACGACGCCGACTGCCGCGAGCTCTGCCGCGGCGCCGGCTGCATCGTCGTGGCCGTCCACTACCGGCTCGCACCGGAACACCCGTTCCCGGCCGCGCCGGAGGACTGCTACGCAGCGACGGCCTGGGCCGCGGCGCACGCCGAGGAGATCGGGGGCCGCACCGGACCCGTGACCGTCGGCGGCGACAGCGCCGGCGGCAACCTCGCCGCCGTCGTCGCGCTCCTGGCCCGGGACCGGGGCGGCCCGGAGATCGCCCTGCAGCTCCTCGTCTACCCGGTGACGGACGGGGCCATGGACTCCCCCTCCTACGAGGAGAACGGCGAGGGCTACCTGCTCACGACCGATTCCATGCGCTGGTTCTGGGACCACTACTGCCCGCCGGCGCAGCGCGAGGACCCGCGCGCGAGTCCGCTGCGGGCGACGGAGCTCTCGGGCCTGCCCCCGGCCGTGGTGCTCACGGCCGAGTACGACCCGCTCCGGGACGAGGGGCTCGCCTATGCGGAGCGCCTGCGCGCCGCCGGCGTGCCCGTGGAGTACCGCTGCTTCGAGGGCCTCATCCACGGTTTCTTCTCGCAGGCGCGGATGATTCCCGCCGGCCGGGCCGGCATCGACTTCGCCGTCGACGCCCTGCGCCGTGTGCAGGGCCGAGGTGCCTGAGCCCCTCTCGAGCGCCCCCGCGCCGGACCTCGACACGCGCCGCGTGGTCGCGGCGCTGCTGGCCGAGGCGGGCGTGGAGGTCGGAGCGGACGCGCTCGTCTTCGAGCCCGTCGCGGGCGGCGTGAGCGCCGAACTCTGGCGCGTGCGCAGCGGCGAGGCGAGCTGGTGCGTGAAGCGGCCCCGGGAGCGGCTGCGCACGGAGCGGCTCTGGCGCGCGCCGCGCGCCCGCGCCGGCAACGAGGTGCGCTGGCTGGCCGCGGCCCGCGCCGTGGAGCCGGAGCTGGTGCCCGCGGTGCTCGGCTACGACGCCACGCACGAGCTCTTCGTGATGGCGGACCATCCTCCGCCCGCCTGGGTGCCCTGGAAGACGCAGCTCCTCGCGGGAGCGGTCGACGAGACCGTGGCCCGCGCCCTCGGCGCTGCCGTGGGGCGCGTCCACGCGGCGACGGCGCTGCGGCCCGAGCTCGCCGAGCGCTTCCCGGACCGGCTCTTCCAGAGCCTGCGGGTCGAACCCTTCTTCCGCGCCCTCGCCCCGGTCCATCCCGACCTCGCCCCCGTGCTCGAGGCCCGGGAAGCGCTGCTGCGCAGCGGCCCGCGGGCGCTGGTGCACGGCGACGTCAGCCCGAAGAACGTCCTCGTCGGCCCCGGCGGCCGGATCCTGCTCCTCGACGCCGAGTGCGCCTGCTGGGGCCTGCCCGCCTTCGACGCGGCCTTTCCCGTGCATCACCTGCTGCTGAAGGGCGCCCTGCGACCGGAGCGCCTCGCCGCCTGCTGCGCCGCGGCCGGCGCGCTCCTCGACGCCTGGCACGACCATGCGGGACCGGCGGCGGGCGACGACGCCGACGAACGCATCGCGGCGCTCGTCCCGCTGCTGCTGCTGGCCCGCGTGGACGGCACCTCGCCCGTGGACTACCTGGACGCGCCCACGGCCGCCCGCGTGCGCAGCTTCGCCCGCACCCAGCTGCGCCGCCCGCCGCCGGGCGGCACGGCGCAGCTCCTCGAACGCTGGGAGCGGGCCCTCGGGCCCCTGGACCCGTGAGCACGATCGTCGCGGTCCGCGGACGCCGGGTGTGGGACAGCCG
>JAZBPF010000698.1:0-10931 GCA_036351515.1 Pseudomonadales bacterium
GACGAGGTCCGGGAGCGGCAGGCCATGCGCATCCTCCGGGACCGGCGCTTCGACGAGGAGCTCCAGGCCTGGCTCGCGGAGATCCGCGAGGAGGCCTTCGTCGAGGTGAAGATCTGAGAGTCCATGAAGAACTCGTCCGCCTACTGCGCGCCCAGATCAGCGCCGCCCGCGGAAGCGGCTACGACTGCGTTGTCCGCGGCGAAATCAGCGGTCACTTGCTTCAGCAAGCTCCCTCGATTTCGCCACGGACGCCTTGTCCGCTGGTCCGCATGCGGCGCTGATCGGGGCGCTCGCGACGGCGCCCGAGTTCTTCACGGACTCTGACCGGCGCGCCCATGACGCCACGGCTCGCGATCACTCCGGGGGAGCCGGCGGGCATCGGGCCCGAACTCGTCGTGCGCCTCGCGGCCGCCCCGCGGGCGAGCCGCTGGGTCGCCGTCGCCGACCGCGCCCTCCTCGCGGAGACGGCCCGGTCCCTCGGCGTCGCCCTCGAGTTCCGCGACTGGGAGGCAGGGGCGGACGACGCGCCGGATCCGCCGGGTGTGCTCTCCGTGCTCCACGTGCCCCTCGCCCGTCCGGCCCGGCCGGGCGAACTCGACGCCGCCAACGCCCCCGCCGTGCTCCGCACCCTCGAACTCGCCGTCGACGGCTGCCTCGACGGCCGCTTCGACGCGCTCGTCACCGGGCCCGTGCACAAGGGCGTCATCGCCTCCACGGGCGTGCCCTTCTCCGGCCACACGGAGTTCCTCGCGGAGCGCACGGGCACGCCGGCGGTGCTCATGGTGCTCGTCGCCGACACGCTGCGCGTCGCCCTGCTGACGACCCACGTGCCGCTCTCCGCGGTCCCCGCGCTCGTCACCGCCGAGCGCCTGGAGACGACGCTCGCGCTGTTCCACGAGGGGCTCGTCACCCGCTACGGGATCGCCGCGCCGCGGATCCTCGTCGCCGGCCTCAACCCCCACGCGGGCGAGGGCGGCCACCTCGGCCGCGAGGAGCTCGAGGTGATCGAGCCGGCGCTGGACCGGGTCCGGGCGCGCGGCCTCGACGTCCGCGGCCCGCTGCCGGCGGACACGCTGTTCACTCCCGAGCGCCTGGCCGAGGCGGACGGCGTCCTCGCCATGTACCACGACCAGGGCCTGCCCGTGCTCAAGCACGTGGGCTTCGGCCGGGCCGTGAACGTCACCTTCGGCCTCCCCATCGTCCGCACCTCCGTGGATCACGGCACGGCGCTGGACATCGCCGGGCGCGGGGTCGCGGACACCGGGAGCCTCGCCGCCGCCCTGGCGGCCGCGGAGGACATGGTGCGACGGCGGGACCGACCGCGCGCATGAGCGACGCGGACGCCTTCGCCGGGCACCGGGCCCGGCGGCGCTTCTCGCAGAACTTCCTCGTCGACGCGGGCGTGGTCGAACGGATCGTGGCCGCCGTGGCGCCCCGCGAGGGGGAGCGGATCGTCGAGATCGGCCCGGGCCGCGGAGCGCTCACGGCCCGGCTCCTCGCCGCACCCGGCGAGCTGGTGGTGCTGGAGATCGACCGCGATCTCGCCCGGGGGCTCGCCGAGCGCTTTCCCGGCCTGCGCATCGTCGAGGGCGACGCGCTCCGGGTGGACTACGGAAGTCTCTTCCCCGACGAGGGGCCCTTCCGCGTCGTGGGCAACCTCCCCTACCACATCACCTCGCCGCTCCTGTTCCGGCTCCTGCGCCACGCCCCGCGCATGCACGACGCCCACTTCATGCTCCAGGACGAGGTGGTCCAGCGCATGGCCGCCGCGCCCGGCGGGAAGGCCTGGGGACGCCTCGGCGTCATGGTCCGCTACCACTGCCGCGTGGAGGCGCTCTTCGCCGTGCCGCCGGAGGCGTTCTCGCCGCGACCGCAGGTCCGCTCGCGCATCGTCCGCCTCGAGCGCTACGCCACCCTCCCGCATCCCGCCCGGGACTACGCGCTCCTCGAACGCGTGGTGCGCGAGGCCTTCTCCCGGCGCCGGAAGACCCTGCGGAACGCGCTCCGGGGGCTCGCGGACGACGCCGCCTTCGCCGCGGCGGGGATCGATCCGGCGCTGCGCCCGGAAACGCTCGACGTGGACGCGTTCGTGGCCCTGGCGAACGTCCTCGCCGCCTCGGGGGCACCGGCGGAAGCGGGAGGCGCCTGAGCCGTGGCCACCTACGCCGTCGGCGACGTGCAGGGCTGCCTGGGTCCGCTCGAGGACGTGCTGGCGCAGGCGCGCTTCGACCCGGCGCGGGACCGGCTCTGGCTGGTGGGCGATCTCGTCAACCGCGGCCCGGATTCCCTCGGCACGCTGCGCTTCGTGCGGGCCCTCGGCGACGCCGCGATCACGGTGCTCGGCAACCACGACCTGCATCTGCTCGCGGTCCTTCTCGGCACGGCACGACCGGGGCGCAAGGACACGCTCGACGCCGTGCTCGAGGCGCAGGACCGGGACGCGCTCGCCGACTGGCTCCGCACCCGGCCCCTGATCCATCACGACCCGGCGCTCGACGCGGTGCTCGTGCACGCGGGCGTGCCCTTCCTGTTCTCCCTCGAGCAGGCCCTCGCCCTCGGCCGGGAGGTCGAGGCGGTGCTCGCGGGCCCGGAGGCCGCGGCGTTCCTCGAGGTCATGTACGGCAACGAGCCCCCGGGCTGGCAGGAGGGGCTCGCGGGCTTCGACCGGCTGCGGGTCGTCGTCAACTACTTCACGCGCATGCGCTTCCTGGACGACGCCGGGCGCCTCGACTTCCGCGCGAAGGAGGGGCTCGAGAGCGCCCCGCCGGGTTTCTTCCCCTGGTTCGAGCGGCTCCATCCGGACCTCGCGCAGCGGCGCATCGTCTTCGGGCACTGGGCCGCCCTGGAGGGCCGGGGCGCGCCGGCGAACTGCCTCGCCCTGGACACGGGCTGCGTCTGGGGCCGGACGCTCACGCTCGTCCGCCTCGAGGACGGCGCCCGCTTCACCTGCGCCTGCGGCGACGATTGATGGAGGTCTACCTCGTCGGCGGCGCCGTGCGCGACGAGCTCCTGGGCCTGCCGGTCTCGGAGCGGGACTGGGTGGTGGTGGGGGCGACGCCGCAGGAGCTCCTGGACGCGGGCTACCGCCCGGTCGGTCGCGACTTCCCGGTCTTCCTCCATCCTCGGACGCAGGAGGAGTACGCGCTGGCGCGCACGGAGCGCAAGGCCGGCCGCGGGCACACGGGCTTCGTCTTCCACGCGGACCCGGACGTGACCCTCGAGGAGGATCTCGTGCGCCGGGACCTCACCATCAACGCCATGGCCCGGGACGGGCAGGGGAAGCTCGTCGATCCCTGCGGCGGCCGGAAGGACCTCGAGGACCGGCTCCTGCGCCACGTGTCCCCGGCCTTCCTGGAGGACCCGCTGCGCGTGCTCCGGGTGGCGCGCTTCGCGGCGCGCTTCGCGCCCCTCGGTTTCCGGGTCGCGGAGGAGACGCTCGCGCTCATGCGACGCATCGCGGCCTCCGGGGAACTGGCGACCCTGAGCCCGGAGCGCGTCTGGCAGGAGTTCCGCCGCGCCCTCGCCGGGCCCCGGCCCCGCGTCTTCCTGACCGTGCTCCGGGAGGCGGAGGCGCTCGCGCCCCTGTTCCCGCTGCTCGCGGCCCGGGCGGAGGACGCTTCGCTCGCGCATCCCGCCTTCCTGGCCCTCGACGCGCCGGCGGAGGGACCCGAGGGCGAGACCGAGCGCTTCGCGGCGCTCGTGGCCGGCGCGGCCCGGGACCAGCGCGCCGCGCCGGCGGCGCCGGAGCGCGACGAGGCCGCCGGGGGGCGGGCCCGGGCCTTCGCCGAGGGCCTGCGCACGCCGCGGGCCGAGCGGGACGATGCGGCGGCCCTGGCCGAATGGTTCGCGGTGCTCGCCGGCGCGAGCGCGGCGCCGGCGGAGCGGGTGCTCGCCGCGGCCGAAGGCTGCGGGGCCCTGCGCGGGAGCGGGCGCTTCCCCCGGCTCCTGCGCGCCGCGCGCCGGCTGCACGCCGTCCTGCCCGGGGCCGACGCCTTCCCCGAGGCGCTGCTCGCGGCGCTGCCGGAAGCCCTCGCGGTGGACGCGCGGGCCTGGGCCGAGGCCGGGCTCGGGGGCGCGGAGATCGGCGCGCGCGTGCGCGCGCGGCGTCTCGCGGCGGTCGCGGAGCTGCAGGCCCACGATCCGGGCAGCGCCCCGTGACCGGGCCTCCCGTCGCCCTCGTCACCGGCGGTGCGCGCCGCGTCGGCGCCGCCATCGTCCGGGCCCTCCACGGCGCCGGCCACGACGTGGCCGTGCACCATCGGCACTCGGCGGAGGCCGCCCGCGCCCTCGTCGACGCGCTCTGCGCCGAGCGGCCCGGCTCCGCCTTCGCCCTGGCCGCCGACCTCGCGGAGGCGGACGGCCCGGAGGTCCTCGCCGAGGCGCTGCTCGCCGCCCGGGGACGCTGCGACGTGCTCGTGAACAACGCCTCGGCGTTCTTCGAGACGCCGGTCGGCACCTTCGACGCCGCCGCCTGGGATGCCCTCCTGGGCAGCAACCTCCGGGGGCCGCTGTTCCTCGCCCAGGCGCTGGCGCCGGCGCTCCGGGAGGCCCGGGGCGCGATCGTGAACCTGGTGGACGTGCACGCCTGGCGTCCGCTCCCGGGGTACCCGGTCTACGCGACGGCCAAGGCGGGGCTCCTCATGGCGACCCGCTCCCTCGCGCTGGAGCTCGCCCCGCGGGTCCGCGTGAACGCGGTCGCCCCGGGGGCGATCCTCTGGCCGGAAGGGGAGGACTGGAAGACGCGGCGGGAGGCGCTGCTCGCGCGGGTGCCCCTCGGCCGGACCGGGCGGCCCGAGGACGTGGCGGACGCCGTGTGCTTCCTCGCGCGGGCGCCCTACGTGACCGGTCAGGTGCTCGCCGTGGACGGCGGACTCTCCATCGCCTGAGGCCCGTCGTCCGCGCGGCGGGTCAGCGCCAGGCGGATCCCGCCGCAGCGGGGCACGGCCCCGGCCTTCGTGACCGTGAGGGACACCCAGGGCAGCCGGAAGGTCGCGAGCAGGTCCCCTGCCACCCGCTCCGCCACGGTCTCGACGAGCTGCCACTCGCCCTCGGCGCAGAGGCGCCGGACCCGCTCCGCGACGGCGGCGTAGTCGAGGGCGTCCTCGAGGGCGTCCGTGGCCGCGGCGCGGCGCGCGTCCACGGGCAGCTCGAGATCGAGGCGCAGGGTCTGGCGCACGCGCCGCTCCCAGGGATGGACCCCGACGACCGTGTCCACCTCCAGGGCCTCGAGGACGATGCGGTCGGTCACGGCAGCGCCGGCTCCGGGGGGGCGAGGGAGTCGAGGGGCCAGCGCGGACGGGCCTCCACCGCCAGGTCGTCCGCGTCGCCTGAGGCGAGGCGGCAGGCGCCGGCGTAGGCGATCATGGCGCCGTTGTCCGTGCACAGCGCCGGCCGCGCGTGGAACATGGTGGCGCCCCGGGGGCCGAGCCGGGCCTCGAGACGCTCGCGCAGGCGCCGGTTCGCCGACACGCCCCCCGCGATCACGAGGCGCTCGCGGTCCGTGGCCTCCAGGGCGCGGGCGCACTTGGTGACGAGCGTGTCCACCACCGCCTCCTCGAAGGCGCGGGCCACGTCGGCCCGGCCGCCGGCGTCGAGTTCGCCCGCGGCCTCGAGGCGCTGCACCTCCACGAGCACGCGGGTCTTCAGACCCGAGAAGCTGAAGTCGAGGCCGGGCCGGTCGGTCATGGGCCGCGGGAAGTCGAAGCGCCCCGGGTCCCCGCTCTCCGCGAGGCGCGCCAGGTGCGGGCCGCCGGGGTAGGGCAGGCCGAGCAGCTTGGCGGTCTTGTCGAAGGCCTCGCCGGCGGCGTCGTCCACGGACTCCCCGAGGAGGCGGTAGCGGCCCACGCCCGTGACGTCCACGAGCATGGTGTGGCCGCCGGAGACGAGGAGCGCCACGAAGGGGAAGGCGGGCGGCTCCTCCTCGAGCATGGGGGCGAGGAGGTGGCCCTCCATGTGGTGCACGCCGAGGGCCGGGATGCCGAGGCTCCAGGCGAGGGTGCGCCCGAAGGTCGCCCCCACGAGGAGGGCCCCGAGCAGTCCCGGGCCCGCGGTGTAGGCGATGCCGTCGAGCTGGGCCCGGCTCGTGCCCGCGGCGGCGAGCACGGCGTCCACGAGGGGGACGAGGCGCCGGACGTGGTCCCGGGAGGCGAGTTCCGGCACGACGCCGCCGTAGGCGGCGTGGAGCTCCGCCTGGCTGTGCAGCCGCTCCGCGAGGAGGCCGGCCTCCGTGTCGTAGACGGCCACCCCGGTCTCGTCGCAGGAGGTCTCGATGCCGAGGACGCGCATGGGGCTCTCGCGGGCCGCTTCGCCGGGCGCGGATCATACCCGAGGCGTGCTCCGGGCGCCTTGGCAGCGGCCGGGAGGCTCGGGTATGATCGCGCGCCCTCGAAACCGGCAAGGTCCGATTCGTTCATGCCGACTGTCAAGGTCAAGGAAAACGAGCCGTTCGACGTCGCCCTGCGTCGCTTCAAGCGCTCCTGCGAGAAGGCGGGCATCCTCTCCGAGGTCCGTCGCCGCGAGCACTACGAGAAGCCCACGGCCGTCCGCAAGCGCAAGCAGGCGGCCGCCGTGAAGCGCCATCTCAAGAAGCTGCAGCGCGAAGCGAAGAAGCTCGAAAAGAACTTCTGACCCGTCCCGCGCCGGTCTTCCCCGCCGTGTCCTCGGAACTCGTCCCCCGGATCCGCGACGCCGTCAAGGACGCCATGCGCGCCCGCGACAAGGTGCGCCTGGGGACGCTGCGGCTCGTCACCGCGGAGATCCAGCGGGTCGAGGTGGACGAGCGCGTGGAGGTGGACGACGCCCGCGCGCTGGCGATCCTCGACCGGATGGTGAAGCAGCGCCTCGACTCCGAGGCCCAGTACCGGGCCGCCGGTCGCGAGGACCTCGCCGACGCGGAAGCGGCGGAGATCGCCGTGATCCGCGAGTTCCTGCCGGCGCCCCTCTCCGACGACGAGCTCGCCGCGTTGATCGAAGCGGCGGTCGCCGAGACCGGCGCCGAGGACATGCGGGAGATGGGGCGCGTCATGGGCGTGCTCAAGCCGAAGGTGCAGGGCCGCGCCGACATGGCCGCCGTGAGCGCCCGCGTGAAGGCGCGTCTCGGCGCCTGACCCCGGGGCCGTCCGGTCCCGTTCCTTCCCGAATCCCCGGATTCCCGGAGCCAGCGTCCGCCGCACGTGCGAGGCCGCCCGGTGGCCCCTCGCCGGGACGCCGCCGGCGCAGGAGCGCTGCGTGTGCCGGGCGGGGAGAGGTGGCCCTCCGCGCGACCGGAGCGGTATCCTCGATCGCTTCTCCGGAGGGTGCCTCGCGCCCGACCCGCCGCGCCTCGGGTCGATCGGTGCCGGCGCCGTTCCTGGCCCGGCCCCGCTCCGGCGTCGTGGCGCCCCGTCTTCCGAGCGCTTCCCCATGGCCGGACGCATTCCCCAGGAATTCATCAACGATCTCCTCGAGAAGGTGGACATCGCGGAGATCGTCGGCGAGCGCGTGGAGCTGCGCCGGGCCGGCAAGGAGTACAAGGGGCTCTGTCCCTTCCACGGGGAGAAGACCCCGTCCTTCCACGTGGTGCCCGAGAAGGGCTTCTATCACTGCTTCGGCTGCGGGGCGAACGGTACGGCCCTCACCTTCCTCCTCGAGCACGACCGCCTCGAGTTCGTGCAGGCGGTGGAACTGCTCGCGGCGCGTGCCGGGGTCGAGGTGCCCCGGGAGGCCTCCCGGGTCCCGCGGGACGACCGCCGGTCCCGGCTGCTCGACGTCGTGGACCGGGCGGACCGCTGGTTCCGCCAGCAGCTCCGCAGCCATCCCCAGCACGCCCGGGCCGTGGACTACCTGCGCGGCCGCGGCGTGGACGGGGAGACCGCGCGGACCTTCGGGCTCGGCTTCGCGCCGCCCGGCTACGAGAACCTCCTCGCGGGCCTCGGGGGCGGCGAGACCCTGGCGGAGCTCCTCGTGGAGGCGGGGCTGCTCGCCCGCCGGGAGGACGGCAGCACCTACGACCGCTTCCGGGACCGCATCGTGTTCCCGATCCGCGACGGCCGCGGGCGGACCATCGCCTTCGGCGGGCGCGTCCTCGGGGACGGGCAGCCGAAGTACCTGAACTCCCCGGAGACGCCCCTGTTCCACAAGGGCAGCGAGCTCTACGGTTTCTTCGAGTGTCGCCGGGCGATCCGGGATCCGGCCCGCGTGCTCCTCGTGGAGGGCTACATGGACGTCGTCGGCCTCGCGCGCGCCGGCGTCCCGGAGGTCTGTGCGAGCCTCGGCACGGCGGCCACGCGCGACCATCTCGAGAAGCTCTTCCGCCTCGCGCCGGAGGTGGTGTTCTGCTTCGACGGGGACGCGGCGGGACGCCGGGCGGCCTGGAAGGCGGCGCAGACCGCCCTCGACGTGCTCCAGGACGGGGTCGCCGTGCGGCTCCTGTTCCTGCCCGAGGGCGAGGATCCGGACTCGCTGGTCCGCGCCGAGGGGGCCGAGGCCTTCCGCGCCCGGATCGCCGGTGCCCGCCCGCTCTCGGAGTACCTCTTCGAGGCGCTGTCGGCGGATCTGGACCTCGGCACGCTGGACGACCGCTCCCGCCTGACGCACCGCGCCCGGCCGCTCCTCGAGCGCGTGCCCGGCACCGTGGTGCGGACCCTGCTCCTGCGGCGGCTCGCGGAGCTCGCCGAGCTGCCGGTGGAGGCCCTGACGCAGGGGCCGGCCGGCCGCCGGGACGCCCCGGCGGCGCCGCCTCCGGAGGCGGAACCCGCCCCCCCGCCCCGCGGCGCCGCGGAGGGGAGCGGCGAACGGTCGGGAACCCCCTCCCGCGTGCGCTGGTCCAAGGAAAAGGCCGCCACCGCGCTCCTGCTCCGGCGCCCGGAGCTCGCCGACCGGGTCTCGGAGGCCCAGCGCGCGGCCCTGGAGGCCCTGCCCGGCGAGGACGCGGCGCTCCTGCGCGAGCTCCTCGCCCGGCTCCACGAGCGTCCGGGCAGCGCGACGGCGGTGCTCATCGCCGAACAGCTCGGCACGCCAGCGCACGACCGGCTCGTGGCCCTCGCGCGGCGGGAGCTGCCCCTGGACCGGGGGGCCATGGAGCGGGAGTTCGACGAGGCCCTCGCCCGCATGGTCGAGGCCGCCACCGGCGCGCGCCGGAGCCGGCTCCTCGCGCGGATCCGCAGCGGCGAGGCGGGCCCCGGGGAACTCGAGGAGTACCTCGCGCTCCGGCGGGTCGAGGCGGGCGTGCCGGCGGCCGGGGCGGAAGCGCCGCGGGCCGCTCCCGCGCCCGGTTCCCGGGAGCGGTAAGTCCGATGCCCCGGAACGTGCGCGAGGTCCGGTCCGCCGGGCGCCCGGCAGCCATGCTCGGGGAGCCCGCCACCGTTGAAGCCCGTGGGAACGCACCCCATATCCCGCTATACTGATCGGCTACCCCTGCCGCACCAGGCGTTGCCGAGACGACGCTAAGGAGCACCATGGCCGCGACGACCACCTCCCAGCAGCAGTCCCAGCTCAAGGAACTCATCGCCAAGGGCAAGGATCAGGGCTACCTGACCTACGCCGAGGTGAACGACCACCTCCCTGCGGACATCTCCGATCCCGACCAGATCGAGGACATCATCCGCATGATCACGGAGATGGGCATCGCCGTGTACGAGCAGGCGCCCGACGCGGACGAGCTGCTCAGCGCCGGCGATTCCTCGGCCGACGAGCTCGCGGCGGAGGAGGCGGCCGCCGCCCTCGCCGCCGTGGAGACGGAGGTCGGTCGCACCACCGACCCCGTGCGCATGTACATGCGCGAGATGGGCACCGTGGAGCTGCTCACGCGCGAGGGCGAGATCGAGATCGCCAAGCGCATCGAGGAGGGCATCCGCGACGTCATGGCGGCCCTGTCCCAGTTCCCGGGGACCGTGCAGACGATCCTCGACGCCTACGACCAGGCCGTCGCCGACGAGCGTCTCTCGGACGTGCTCATCGGCTATCTGGATCCCACGGACGACGTGCCCGCCGCGACCCAGGTCCAGAACCGCAAGGACGCGAGCGACGACGACGAGGAGAACGAGACCGCCACGGGCCCCGATCCCGAGGAGGCGCGGCAGCGCTTCGAGGCGATCCGCAAGCAGCTGAAGAAGACCGAGCGCAACGTGAAGCGCTACGGCCGGGACGGCAATGCGGCCCAGAAGGACCTGCAGACCCTCGCCGAGCTCTTCGCGCCCCTGAAGCTCACGCCGAAGTTCTACGACGAGCTCGTGTCCACGGTGCGCAGCTGCCTCGAGCGCGTCCGGGAGCAGGAGAAGGCCATGAGCCAGATCCTGATCCGCCGCGGGCGCATGCCGAAGAAGGTCTTCCTCGCGGAGTTCCCGGGCCACGAGGTCGACGAGAAGTGGCTCGACAAGCAGATCGACGGCAAGTTCGACTGGTCCTCGCGGCTGCAGAACCACGCCGACGAGCTGCGGCGCGCCCAGCGGCGCCTGAAGGCGGTGGTGGACGACACCGGCCTCACGGTCGCCCAGGTCAAGGAGATCAACCGCGCCATGTCCCTCGGCGAGGCGAAGGCCCGCCGGGCGAAGAAGGACATGGTCGAGGCGAACCTGCGCCTGGTCATCTCCATCGCGAAGAAGTACACGAACCGCGGCCTGCAGTTCCTCGACCTCATCCAGGAGGGGAACATCGGCCTCATGAAGGCCGTGGACAAGTTCGAGTACCGGCGCGGCTACAAGTTCTCCACCTACGCGACCTGGTGGATCCGGCAGGCGATCACCCGTTCGATCGCCGACCAGGCCCGGACCATCCGCATCCCCGTGCACATGATCGAGACCATCAACAAGCTCAACCGGGTCTCGCGGCAGATGCTCCAGGAGATGGGCCGCGAGCCGACGCCGGAAGAGCTCGGCGAGCGCATGGAGATGCCCGAGGACAAGGTCCGCAAGGTGCTCAAGATCGCCAAGGAGCCGATCTCCATGGAGACGCCC
>JAZBPF010000699.1:0-5497 GCA_036351515.1 Pseudomonadales bacterium
CCGAGGTCGATCAGGTAGTCCTCCGGGCCGACGTCGGCGACGCGCATCATGAGCGCCACGTCCCGCGCGTCGGTGACGACGAAGGGCGCCGCGAGTTCCGCCCGGCTTCCCGCCGCCGCCAGGAGTGCGGTGACGAGGAGCGTGCCGGCGGCGCGTGCGCGCCGGCAGCGCCTCATTCGAGCACGGCCTCGAAGCTCACCAATCCGCCCTCGCCCGGCGCGAGCGCCGTGCCGATCCGCCAGCGCAGGTGCGAGACCGGCGTGGCGGCCGAGGCCGGAGCCCGCTCCGGCGCGAAGCTCTCGCCGTTGGTGGAGACGGTGATCACCGCGTTCGCGCCCTCGGCGCTCCCCGGCAGGTAGCGCAGGTCCGGCGGGACCGGGGTGGTGATCACGAGCGTGTCGGGCTCCACCGTCGCCTCCTCGCTCGTGTTCCCGTACTCGATCACGTAGCGGAGCCGGTCGCCGGGAAGCACCAGGGCCACGTCCTCGTAGCGGCGCTCCACGCGGCCCGTGGGACCGGGTTCCTCGAGGATGCGCTGGACCCGCGTTTCGAGGGTGACGGCGTCCGTGGCGGCCGCAGCGGCGACGTCACGCACACCGGAAGCGGTCGCGAGGGCGAGGAGCGTGAGGAGGGCGAGGCGAACTCTGGTCACGGCGGGAGTCCCGAGGTTGCGTGGAGGCCGATGCTAGCGTGCGAGGCGCCGGGGATCGACTCGCGTCGGCCACCGGACCGCCGGCGCTGGACCCGTGCGCGGTGTCCGTGGCACACCGTGGCCGAAGCCTTGGACGGGAGGGACCCCGCATGCTCCGCAAGGGAACGGCTCTGCTGGCGCTGGTCCTGTGGTTGGCCGCCGTACCGGCCGCCGCCTCGCACTGGCAGCTGGCACGCACGGCGAACTTCGAGGTACTCACCGACCTCGATGGGGACGACGCGCGGCAGCTCGCCACGGACCTGGAGCGCTTTCGCCACACGCTCCACCACATCGCCGGGCGGGCGGAGGTCGGCGACGACGTGCCGGTGCGCGTCTACGCACTGCGCCACCGTCGCCAGGCCACGAGGCTGTTCGGGGATCGCGCCTATGCGGGCTTCTACCGACCCGGCATGCACGGGGGCGTCGCGGCGATCCATCACCCGGAACGCGCCCGCTGGAACGTGGACGGTCGGCGCTTCCTGCTCCACGAATACGCCCACCACTACCTGCGGTCCTTTCCGGGATACGGCTTCCCCACCTGGTACGACGAGGGATTCGCCGAGTTCGTCTCCACCTTCGAGTTCGACGAGGGCATCGCCCGTCTCGGGGCACCACCGCCGGATCGGCTCTTCGTGCTCGACCGGTTCGAGTGGATCGGCACGGAGAAACTCGTCGTCGACGGTACGCGCTACCTGAACGAGGTCGTGCGCCCGAAGACGCGCGCCGGCACCGGACCCGCGACGACGTCCGACCTGCAGATGCAGTACGCGCTGGGCTGGTTCCTCACCCACTACCTCTACAGCGACTCCACGCGCCTCGGTGCGCTGCAGGACTACACGGATCGGCTGAACGCCGGCGAGGCACCTGCGGAGGCGTTTCCGGCGGCCTTCGGGATCGACTTCCGGGTGCTGGATGCGGACCTGCGGCGCCACTGGCGCGGGGGCAAGGTCGCCACCTTCGGATTCCGCATCGAGGGCGCGGACGCGGTGCCCGAGCCGGAACTCCGGTCCTTCCCCGGCGTGCACGACGACTTCTGGATCGCCGAGGCCCGGCTGGTGCTGTCCAGGCACGAGGATCCGGACGCCATGCGCGAGGCGTTCCTCACCGTGGTGGAGGCGAGCGAGGATCCGGAGCTGGTCGCGCGGGCGCGGCTGAACCTCGCGGAGCTCGAGAACGACCTCGGTCGTTTCGGACAGGCCGCGCAGCATGCTCAGGCAGTCCTCGACGCGACGCCGGACGACCTGCGCGCCTTCGGGGAGATCGCACGCGCCCGGCTCGGCGCGGCCCGCGCGCTCTACGCCAGCGGAGCCGCGGATGCAGCCCTGCGCGGAGACGCAGCGCTGGCCACGCTCCTGGACGCGCTGGAAGCGGCCTTCGAGAGCGGCGCCGAGGACGTGCACCTGCGAGCGCTCCACGTGCAGGCCCACATCGAGGACCGGCGCGCGGACGCCCTTCCCGGGCTGCGCTCCCTCGGCGCCCTGCAGCGCCGCTACCCGCAGCATCCCGACATCCAGCGCTGGGCCGCCCTCCTCTATGCGGAGGCGGGCCACCACGAACGCGCGCTGGAGGCGCTGGAGTTCGAGCGCACCTGGGCCCGCTCCGACGAGGAGGAGGCAGAGATCGCTGCCCTGGTCGAGGCCGTGCGCGCGGCTTCGACGGAGGCCGCCGAAGCGCCGCGCCCCGCTCGGGCGTTGCTCGGCTCCCCGGGCTGAGCGGCCGGGGCGACGTCCGTCACATCGCGTCGGAGGGCGGCTTGCGCACCGCGAGTTCGAGCAGCTCCCAGGCCTCGGTGCCGACCACGTCCGCGAGTTCGAGGAAGCGCGCCTGCGCTGCGGCGTAGTCCGCGTCCGGATGCGCGACCGCGAAGGCCTCGGCGAGGGAGCCGTCGCCCACGAGGTCGGCGTACTGGGTGAACTGCGTCACGAGCACCTGATCGTGCCAGTGCCCGGCCGGTCCCGGCTGGAGCACCTTGTAGCGCGAGAAGGCCGCGGCGGGACCGTTGGCCACCCATTCGGCGAGCACCGGCTTCCAGACCGCCTCCATCTCCGCGTCGAAGGCCGCCGTGCCGAGGGGCCCCGTGTGCACCCAGGCGACCGTCAGCCAGGGGCGGTCTCGCTGCTCGAGGTTCGTGTGGAACTGGAAGTTCTCGTAGAGCGCCCGTTCGCGGACCTCGGCCTTGGACCAGAGTTCGGCGAGGGTCTTCTCCCGGTCCTTGCGGCCGTGGACCGCCTGCCAGAGCGCATCGGGGTCCTCCACGGGGCCGAGGCCGCCCACGCGGATCGCCTGGCGGATCATCACGTGGTCGTAGTCGCTTCCCCCGTAGCCGACGCGATAGAGCGCCCAGACGAAGAGCGCCCCGTCGTCGATCTGCTTCTGCGCGAGCGGCGCGAGCACCTCCGAGGCCTGGCGGCGGAAGGCCGCCTCCTGGCCCGGAGCGACGTCGACGAAGGTGAGTTCGGAGTAGATGGTGCCCGCGTCGCCCGCATGGGCCAGCGACAGCGGTGCGAGCAGGACGACGAACGCGAACAGACGACGGATCATGACCTCTCCCCCTGATTCCGGATTGCCGGGGTAGCCTAGGGCAGCCGGCGGCCGGACGCGACCGTCCGCGCAGCGGCCCGCCGCCATCCCGTTCCGCGCCGATTGCGCCGATCCCGCCGGGAGGGTGGAATGGGCGCCCCGTCCCGCCCGGAGTGCCTCGTGATCGACCGCCTTCGCCGTCTCGCCCCCTTCGCCCGCAGCCGTACCTGGTGGGCCGTGGTCCTCGTCGCCGCCCTCGGCGCCGAGGCCCTCGCCCTCTGGTACCAGTACGCCCTCGGGGAGGAGCCCTGCGTGCTGTGCATCGAACTGCGGCTGTGGGTGGCCGGCTTCGTGCTCGTGGGCGCCGCCGGTGTGCTCCTGCCCCCGCGTCCGCCCGTCGCCTTCGTCCTGCACGGGCTCGGGCTCGTGTTCGGTCTCGGCATGCTCTCCGGTGCCTGGGAGACCTGGGCCACCGAGAACCGGATCGCCGACGGCTCCTGCGCGCCGTTCCTGAACCTGCCGGAGTGGTTCGCCGTGGACCGCTGGTTCCCGGCGGTGTTCGAGGTGCGAGGGCTGTGCGGCTACACCCCGGACGTGATCCTCGGCCTGTCCATGGCCGATCTCCTGCTCGCTGGCGCCGTGGGCGCCCTCCTCGCGACGATCGCATTCGTCGTCGCGCTGTTCCTGGAACGCTCGCAGTCCGTTCCGGGCTGAGCGCCCGCCACGGCCATCCCGAGCGGACCCGGGACCCGCTTCCCGGGCGGTCGCCCTCGTCCGGCGACGGGGGCGGAGCTTCGACCGATCGTGCGGCCGGGTGCGCTGGCCCCACCTCGACCGGGACGACCGTCCGCCACCGGGTGCGCTCGGCCTTCGGCCGCTGCGACGGCGCTATACTCGGCCGATCCACCTCGGGGGGAGGCCAGAGCGATGCAGGGGTCCGTCAGCTTCGGGCGGAGGGCACTCGTGTGCGTGCTCGCCCTTGTGGTTTCGTCGTGGGGCTCTGCACAGCCCGTCGCTCCCGGTGACCATGCGGTCCCCCCGCTCTATCCGGGACAGACGCGCGCACCGCTCGCCGCGAAGAGTCCGCCCTACGAGGTGTCGGAGTTCGTCACCGGCCTCACCCGACCGTGGGCGCTCGTGCACCTGCCCGACGGCAGGATGCTCGTGACCGAGGTCCCGGGGCGGATTCGCGTCATCGACGCCGACGGCACCGTGTCCGAACCGGTGGCGGGCGTACCGCCGGTGCGGCCCTGGGGATCACGGGGCTTGAACGATCTCCTGCTGGATCCGGCGTTCTCGTCCAACCGAATCCTCTACTTCACCTATCTCGCAGCACCGGAAGGGGTCGCGGCGGACAACAGCGACGAGGCGCACGCACGCTTCACCGCGGAGCGGCAGCGCTGGAACGACCAGTCGCGAGAGGAGAAGGCTGCGGAGCCCTGGGGTACCTGGCGCGTGGCACGAGCGCGCCTGTCCGAGGACGCCTCGCGGCTCACGGAGCTCGAGATCCTGATCGAGACCGTGCCCAGTCGGATGGCCTTCGACGAGCAGGGCAAGCTGCTCGTCACCACCCAGCGCAAGAGCCCGATGGGCGAGCCGGACCTCTCGGATACGCTGGGCATGGTGCTGCGCCTGAATCCCGACGGCTCGGTCCCGGAGGACAATCCCTTCGTCGACGACGATGCGGTCAACGACTACGCCTGGGCCGTCGGCCTGCGCAACGCGAACAGCCTGGAGCGGAATCCCGCCACGGGCGCGTTCTGGCTCGCCGATCAGGGCCCGACGGCGGGCGACGAACTCGATGTCCTCAAGCGCGGCGCCGACTACGGCTGGCCCTACGTGTCCTACGGGCGCGCGGGCGATCAGCCCGTGGGCACCGGCTCGACCACGAAGGCCGGCACCGAGCAGCCGATCTACTACTGGAGCCCGGTCTCCCTGGCGCCTTCGGACATGCTCTTCTACACCGGCGAGATGTTCCCGGCCTGGCAGGGGAATCTGTTCCTCACCGGCCTGTCGTCGATGCACCTCGCCCGGCTCGTGCTCGCCGGCGACCACGTCGTCGGCGAGGAGCGACTCCTCGACGAGCCCGGCCACCGCCTTCGCCACGTCAGCCAGGGGGCGGACGGGGCGCTCTACGTGGTCCAGGACATGCCGGGGCAACGCATCCTGAGGATCTCGGCGCCGCCTCCCGGCGGGGACTGAGGGTTCCATCGGAGGCCCCTGAGGGACTGCGGTCGGGCCCGAGCGGACTTGCACGCCCGACGCACCGGACCCCTGCGTCGGTCC
>JAZBPF010000700.1:0-2525 GCA_036351515.1 Pseudomonadales bacterium
GTTCCCGCTCCGAGAGGGACGCAGCCGATTCCTTACGAGTTGGCGCCTGGGTAAGCGATCCAGGATCGACGGCTTGTCCACATGCCCGCAGTCCATAGTGTAGGGGCTCCCCAAGAGGAGGAGCCCGATGCGGGAACTCACCGAACGCCAGCGCCGCTACAAGGCGCATCTCGAGGCGGCAGCATCCGAAGGCATCTCGGTCTCCGAGTACGCGCGACGCCACGGCCTCGATGCGCAGGCGCTCTACAGCGCGCGCCGGGAGCTCGCCGCGAAGTCTCGCTTCGTGCGTGTCGCCGTGCGCAGGGAGCCAGCGAGCCACGCGGTCCGGGTGGAGCTTCCGAACGGAGTCAGCGTGTCGATCCCGGCATCCTGCGCTGCAGACCTCGCCGGGCTCCTGCGTGCCGCGGCCGCACTGTGATGTTCCGCTTCGCTCCGGATGCCGAGGTCTACCTCTACCGCGCCCCGGTGGACTTCCGCAAGCAGATCGACGGGCTCGCGGTCCTCGTGCAGGCCTCCATGGCCCTCGACCCGCTGCGGGAGGCCCTGTTCGTGTTCACGAACCGCCGCCAGGACCGCATCAAGATCCTCTGGTGGGATCGCACGGGCTTCTGCCTCTGGCTGAAGCGTCTCGAGCGGGACCGCTTCGCATGGCCGGCGGCCACGGCCGGTGACGTCGTCACGCTCGATGCGGAACATCTGCACTGGTTGCTCGAGGGCTTCGATGTCTTCCGCATGCCGCCCCACCAACGGCTGAAGTATGGCGCGGTGACTTGAGGTCGCGATATCCTTCGGCGCATGGCTGCGCCGCTTTCGACCTCGCCTGAGAATTCCGAGATCGCGGCGCTGCGCGCCGTGATCGCGGACCAGCAGGCGCAGATCGATGCGCTGCACCGCACGCACGAGGAAAGACTGCGCGCCCTGGAAGCGATCTACGAGGCCCGGTTTGCCGCAGTGCTCGAGGCACTTCGCCTGGAACGCGCCAAGCGGTTCGGCGCCAGCAGCGAACGCAACGAAGGCCAGTATGCCCTCTTCGACGAGGCTGAGGCCGTCGCCGCCGAGGCGGAGGACGAACTCGAGGCGGAAGACGAGGCCTCAGAGGCCATCGAGGTCCCGGCACACACCCGCCGTCGCGCCGGGCGCAAGCCGCTTCCCGAGGACCTGCCCCGCGTCGTCGTCGAGCACGATCCCGAGCACACCCACTGCGCCTGCGGCGCCGAGCTGAAGCGCTTCGGGATGAAGACCAGCGAGCAGCTCGACCTCATCCCGGCCCAGGTCTACGTGATCGAGCACCGCCGCGGGACCTGGAAGTGCCCGTGCTGCGAGGACGCCGTCCCCGAGACGGCCCCGATGCCAGCGCAGCCGATCCCGAAGAGCATCGCCTCCCCCGGGCTGCTTGCCCAGGTCGCGACGGCCAAGTACGTCGACGGTCTGCCCCTGTACCGTCAGGAGAAACAGTTCGCCCGTCTGGGCATCGATCTGCCGCGCCAGACCCTGGCCCGGCACATGGTCCGCTGCGGGGAGCTGATCCGGCCGCTGTCGGAACGCCTACTGCGAGCGCTGAAGGCCCATGATGTCCTGCAGATGGACGAGACGCGGGTCCAGGTGCTGAAGGAGGACGGGCGGCCGGCGAAGTCGCAGAGCTGGATGTGGGTGCTGCGGGCGGCACCGGGGGGTCGGCCGATCGTGCACTTCCACTACGATCCGGGGCGTGGATCGCACGTTCCCATCCAGCTGCTCGAGGACTACCGGGGCTATCTGCAGACCGACGGCTATGCCGGTTACCGGGCGGTGCTGGAGGATCCGAAGATCCGCGGCCTCGGCTGCTGGGCCCATGCGCGGCGGAAGTTCGTCGAGGCGCAGAAGGCGCTGCCGAAGGGCACCGCGAGTCCGAAGCTGACACAGATCCTTGCCTGGATCGGCAAGCTGTACGGTCTCGAGCAGAGCTGGGCGACCTGGTCGCCGGAGCAGCGGAAGGCGGCCCGTGCGGAGCACTCGGCGCCGATCCTGGAGAAGATCGAGGCGTGGCTCGGGCAGCAGTCCGTGCCGCCGAAGACCCTGCTGGGCAAGGCCATCGGCTACCTGCGCAGCGAGTGGCCGCGGTTGAAGGTGTTCCAGGAGGACGGACGGCTGCCGCTGGACAACAACGGTGTGGAGAACGCGATCCGGCCCTTCGCCCTGGGGCGGAAGAGCTGGCTGTTCAGCGACAGCGTGGGCGGGGCGGAGAGTTCAGCGGCCTTGTATGGCCTGGCCGAGACGGCGCAGCTGAACGGGGTGAATGTCTATGCCTACTTCAAGTGGGTCTTCACGCAGCTGCCCCGCGCGCAGAGCGAAGCGGACCTCGACGCGCTGCTGCCCTGGAACGTGCCGAAGGCCGATCTCGACCGGATGCTGGCGAAGCCGACCGGCTGATCGGCACTACCGGATCTCCGCGTCGTCCGGAAGGCGTCGTTCCTGTACCGCTTACGCAGCATCAGGTCCGCGGCCGTGATGAACCGGACCTTGTAGCCCCGCTCGATGGCGCGAAC
>JAZBPF010000701.1:0-4800 GCA_036351515.1 Pseudomonadales bacterium
GGCTGCCTGCGCCGAGCCCTACCTCGCCATCGGCGAGTCGGACCGCATGACGCTGAAGTTCGTGAAGCCGGAAGCCTGAGGGTCCGCTCCCAGGTCATGGCGTCCGTCGTACGGCTCCAAGGGAAGTCGGGTCCGTGGGAAGCCGACGCAGTCGGCGACTCCTGCATCGCGCACTGCGTGCGCTTCCCACGAGCGTCCCGGCTCGATCGATGTCGGAGCCCTTGCCGCTGGGTACTCGCAAGGCGGCAGGTCCTTCGTCGCGGCTGAAGCCGGCTCCCACAGGCGTCGTCGCACGGCCGATGTGGGAGCGAGCTTCAGCTGCGACTTCGCAGCATGTCCGTTCGTTCGTCGCGGCTGAAGCCGGCTCCCACAGGCGTCGTGGCACGGCCGATGTGGGAGCGAGCTTCAGCTGCGACTTCGCGGCACATCCGTTGATTCGTCGCGGCTGAAGCCGGCTTCCACAGGCCTGGTGGCAGGGCCAGCGCGCGAGGTGGATTCGATCGCCGTCCCGCCTTCGTCCCGGCGGTACCGCGAGCGCTCAGTTCGGCGTGTTGCTCGCCTCGAGCTCCTCGAGGATGCCGAAGGCCGCCGCGGTGCTTTCCATGAACGCTTCGCGGAGCTGCTCGCCGTCGGCTATGAGGCAGGCGGCGCTGTCCCAGCGGCCCTGTTCCATGGCGAGGGCGCAGGCGAGGGCGCTGCCGTGGGGACCGGAATGGTGGACGATGGCGTCCGTGAAGGCCTGGGGCAGGGGAAGGTCCGCGAGGAGCGTCTCCATGGGCTGGTCGAGCATGGCGTCGAGGATCGACAGCAGGCCCACGGTGTAGGCCTCGTCCGGACCGCCGCTCCCCGTGAGTCGCGCGATGCGCTCGCAGAGGTTCGCCCGCACGAGACCGAGGTTCAGCACCTCCAGGGGCTTGTCATCGAAGCCCGAGAGGGCGAAGAGCGTCGCCCAGGCGCGGATGCGGTTCAGTCCCAGGTAGACCACTGCCTCGTGGATCGAGCCGATCTTCCGGCCCACGTTCAGCCGCGCGGAGTTGATGGCCCGCAGGATCTTGTAGCTGAGCGCCGGGTCCTGGACGATCACCTCGCACAGCTCGCCGACGGTCACGTAGGGATCGTTCACGAGCGAGATCAGCTGCATCACGACCGTCTGGTTCTCGGACAGACGCTTGCCCTCGACGACGTTCGGCCGGGCGAAGAAGAAGCCCTGGAAGAAGTCGAAGCCCATGGCGTGGAGCCGGTCGAACTGATCGCGCGTCTCGACCTTCTCGGCGAGCAGGCGGGCGTCGTGGCGCCGCAGGGTGGGGAGGCGCTTCTCGATCGCGTCGAGGTCCTGGTTCAGGATCTCGACCTTGATCACGCTCACGTAGGGCAGCAGCGGCCCCCACTTCTCCTCGAAGCCGAAGTCGTCGATGGCGAGCTTGTAGCCCTGCTGGTGCAGCGTGGCCACGGACCGGACGAGGGCGTCGTCGACCTCCGTGTCCTCGAGCAGTTCGAGGACGATGCGACGGCGGTCGAGAGGAATCGGCGGCAGGTCCGTGAAGAAGGCCCGCGTCAGGTTGATGAAGACCCGGTGCGGACCGGCGATGCGTTCGATGCCGAGGTCGAGGAAGGTGTCGAGGATGGTCCGGGACGAGGCCATGTTGCCGTCGTCGAAGATCGCCGTGTCGTCCGCCGTGGCGCGCCGGTAGAGGAGCTCGTAGGCGTGCACCTGCAGCTGCCGGTCGAAGATCGCCTGCCGGCCGACCCGCGTGAGCGCGCAGGGCTGCACCTCTGCCTTGGCTTGCTTCATGACCTTCGCCTCTCGTCGATCCGGGCCCCGGCATCCGCATCGTCCGGACGCGGTCGCCTCCACGGCTGCAGGTCGGCCGCGGGTGCGGAACCTTGAGGCCCGCCCGGCGGAAAATCCGAGAAGCGCCGCACGGCGAGGGCAGGAAGCCCGGTCTAGAGTCCGGGGCGAGAGACGGTGGGGCGGCCTCCGGGCCGCCGCACCGCGATGTCGAGGGGTTTCCCCGCCAGGGACCGTAGATGCTTGACCACGAACAGGATTCAGCCGGTCCCGGGGACTCCGTCGACGGAGCCGGGACGTCCCGCTCCACCGGGGACGAGACCGTCACGATCTGCGCCTGGACGCGCCAGGTGCACTACGGGGGCGCCTGGCTGAGCGTCGAGGAGTTCCTCGAGCGCCGCTTCGGCGTCGGCATCACCCACGGCATCTCCGCCGCCGCTGCGGAGGCCCAGCTCCTCGAATTCCGGGACCGGGAGCCCGGGGGCCGCTAGCGCGGCCGCCGGCTCGCGCTCGCCGGCCGCGCCCCCTCCGCGGCGCCCCGCCGTGGCGCTGCGGAGGACCGGGGCGGTATCCTGCGCCGCTCGCGCCCGGGCCCGTCCCCGGGCTCCGCTCCCGCGCAGGAACCAGACCATGACCGACGCATCGCCCCAGGACCTCGATCCCGGCCTCTCCGGACGGCGCTTCCTCTACACGCAGCCGGAGCTGCTGACGCCGGAACAGCACGGCGGCCTCGGGCTCCGCACGCCGGAGGCGCCCTACGCCTTCGCGGCCGAGGCGGAGGCAGTGCCCCTCACGGTGACGGAGTTCCGCTCGGCGCAGCGTCATTTCCCCATCGTCTTCACCGGCGGCGAGCAGCCCATGCCGCTCGCGATCACCGGGCTCGGTGGGCGCAACCTGTTCGTGGACGAGGAGGGTCGCTGGGATCCGCTGGCCTACGTGCCGGCCTACCTCCGCTGTCATCCGCTGGCGCTCGCGACGGCCCAGAACGAGCAGTTCGCCGTGGTCCTGGACCGCTCCTCGCCGGCGGTGAGCGAGGATCCGGAGGTGCCGTTCTTCGAGAACGGGACGCTCACCGAGGGCATGCGCGAGCGCATCCGCTTCTGCCAGGCCTACGACGGGGAGGTCGAGCGGACCCGCACCTTCTGTCAGCGCCTGCGGGAGCTCGACGTGCTGGCCATGCAGAGCGTGGGCCGCGACGTGGAAGGCCAGCGCGAGGACATCGCCCGCTACGGGGCGGTGGAGCCGAAGCGCCTGCAGGGCGTCGAGGCGGCCGCGCTCGCGAACCTGCGCGACGACGGTTCCCTCGCGGCGATCTTCGCCCATTTCTTCTCGCTGGATCTCTGGAACGAGCTGCTCCGCCGGCAGGCGCAGCGCACGGGCTGACCGGCACGTCGCGGGCCCCGGTCGAGGGCTCGCGCGTCGCAGGAGAGGCCGGTCTCGCGGCCGTCGGGAGGATCGAGCGGTGTTCACGCGCAACGTCCTGCTGCTGTTCCTGGCGCAGGTGGTCTTCGTCTCCGGCTCCGTGCTCACGGTGACCATCGGCGGGATCGTCGGGAGCCGCCTCGCGCCGACGGCGGCCCTGGCGACCCTGCCGGTGTCGCTCATGGTCGTGGGGACGGCCCTGACGACGGTGCCGGCGACGCTGCTCATGCAGCGCTTCGGGCGCCGGATCGGCTTCGCCGGGGCGGCGGGCCTCGCCATGGGCGCCGCGCTGCTCGCTGCGGGCGCTCTCGATCGGGGCAGCTTCGGGCTGTTCTGCGCCGCCACGGCCGGCGTGGGCGCGTCCCTCGCCTTCAGCCAGCAGTTCCGCTTCGCGGCAGCGGAGAGCGTCGCGCCCGAGCGGGCGGGTCAGGCGATCTCCTTCATTCTGCTCGGCTCCATCGGCGGGGCGCTGCTCGGACCGGAACTCGCCGCGCGGGGACAGCTCCTCGTCCCCGAGCTTCCCTTCCGCGGCGCCGCGCTCGCCCTCGCGGGCCTGTTCGCCGTCGCGGCCGCGATCCTGCTCGCACTGGGACCGACCCGGCGGATCGACGCGGCCACGGACGCGCGCCCGCCGCGACCGCTCGGGGAGATGGTCCGGTCGCCGCTGTTCCTCGTCGCCGTCGCCGGGGGCGTGGTCGGCCAGGGAGTCATGACCTTCGTGATGACGGCGACGCCGGTGAGCATGCACGTCATGGACGGCCATTCCATGGCGGACACGGCAGGCGTGATCCGGGCCCACGTCATCGGCATGTACCTGCCCTCGCTCGCGTCCGCGGCGCTCATCGCCCGCTTCGGGCCGATCCGGCTCATGGTGGTGGGGGTGGGCGCGATGCTCGCCACGCTCGCGATCGGCTTCTCGGGCCAGGCGGTGCTCCACTACTGGTGGGCGCTCGTGCTCCTCGGGATCGGCTGGAACTTCCTGTTCGTGGGGGGCACGACGCTGCTCGTGCGCACCTACCGGCCCAGCGAGCGCTTCCGGGCGCAGGCGGTGAACGAGGCGAGCGTGTTCGGGGTCTCGGCCCTGGCGAGCCTTCTCGCGGGCACGCTCATGGCGGAGCTCGGCTGGACCCGATTGCTGATCGTGGCGCTGCCGTTCGTGCTGGCCATGGGAGTGGCGCTGCTGCTCCACCTGCGGCGACCGGTGCCGGCGGCGGCCTGAGCGGCCCGTTGCCCTGTGGGAGCGGACTTCTGTCGAGACTGCGTCGGCCTGGCGCGGTCGTCGCGGCTGAAGCCGGCTCCCACAGTCGGCGTGGCACCCACCTCGTGGGAGCGGGCTTCAGCCGCGACTGCTTCGGCCAGGCGCTGCCGTCGCCGCTGAAGCCGGCTCCCACAGTCGGCGTGGCACTCACCTCGTGGGAGATCCTATGGCTCCGCGCAACGCTTATGCGGCTTGCGCGGGGCGATAGTCTGTCTCCGTCCGCATTAGCGCGAAGGCGATCCGGGCGAGCTTGCGACCCATCGCAACGTCCGCTGCGGTCTTCGAGAATCCACGCTGAAGCATCCCTTCGAAGAGTCGCTTGAAGCGCCCC
>JAZBPF010000702.1:0-3828 GCA_036351515.1 Pseudomonadales bacterium
CGGAGCGGCTGAAGCGGGCTCTCACAAGGGGAAATCGACGAGCCACCGCGGGAGCGGGCTTCAGCCGCGACAGCGCGGCCGCACGAACACGAAGCAATCGCCGCTGAAGCGGACTCCCACAGGGGAAGTCGACGAGCCACTGTGGCAGCCGGCTTCAGCCGCGACGGCACGGCCGAACGAAGCAGTCGCCCGGCCCGCCGGAGCGGCTGAAGTGGGCTCTTGCAAGGGGAAATCGGCGCGCCACCGTGGGAGCAGGCTTCAGCCGCGCCAGCGCGGCCGCACGAAGCAGTCGCCCGGCCCGCCGGAGCGGCTGAAGCGGGCTCTCACAAGGGGAAATCGACGAGCCACCGCGGGAGCGGGCTTCAGCCGCGACAGCGCGGCCGCACGAAGCAGTCGCCCGGCCCGCCGGAGCGGCTGAAGCGGGCGCCCACAGGGGCGGCGATCGGAGCCGGCACGCCGGGGACTCGCCCGTCAGTGCTCGACCGCTTCTCCCGCGCAGAGTGCGGCGGCACGGACCACGTCGGCGAGCCCTGCCATCCGATCGACACCGGCATCGGCGCCGACGCGGCGCGCGAGGCCGGGATCCTCGGCCACCGGACGGCCGCAGAGCAGCACCGCGAGCGACGGATTCGTCGATGCGGCGCGCGCGCCGGCGACGAGCGCGGCCAGCGCCTCGGGGCGGGCACGGAGCGTGCCCCGCACGGGATCCAGGGTGAGCACCAGCACCGCGCGCGGCGCGGCGGCGACGGCACGGTCCAGCGCGTCGGCATCCTCGGGGAAGGCGCAGTCGAGGGCGCAGCCGGCGGGCAGGAGCTGCGTCGCCGCGAGCGACGGGGCCAGCACGTCGGCCTCCCCGGGCACGCGCGCGACGAGCACGGAGGGCGGGCACGGGCCGCAGCCGGTGGGGGCCGCGTCCAGGACCCGGCGCAGGAGCGTGGCGAGGCGACTCGTTCCGAGCGCGAGGCCCGCGAGGCTGCAGGCGTCCTCCTGCCACCGGTCGCCGAGGCGACGTGCCGCGGGCTCGAACAGGCCGGCGCCGAGCGAAGCGCAGCCGAACCCCGCCCGGCGGAGCGCGTCGAGGGTCGTGCGCGCGGCCTGGTCGTCGGTGTCGAGGAGCGCGTCCAGGAAGCCCTCGAGGCCCGCCTCGTCCAGGGGTTCCGGCGCGCGGGGCCGCGGGGCCCGGGCCGTGGCCTGGCGACCGGCGAGGCCGCGGACGACCGTCTCGCACAGGCGCCGGACGGACTGGTGATGCGAGGACGCGAGGCCGGAACAGGCCAGATCGGCGCAGGCGGTGCTCGAGAAGGAAGCGAGGGCCGCGAGGATCTCCGAGCTCGCCAGTTCGCCGCCGGCGAGGCGGCGCAGCAGCTCGGGATCGGCGCTCAGCACGTCCTCCCCGGCCGCTTCCGCCCGCGGGGACCGCACGGCGAGGCGCATCTCCCAGTCGGCGAAGAGGCGCATGGGAAGCCGGGGGCTGCCGAGACGCTCGATGTCCCGATGGCGGGGGTCCCGGCGCACCGCGTCCCAGACGCGCTCGAGGGCGGCGGCCGGCCCCTCGAGCCACTGGAAGAAGTGACCACGGTCGTAGACGAGCAGCCCCGTGAGGCCCTCGCGCCGGTTGCGTTCCCGCGCGCGGCGCAGCAGGGCGTCGAGCTCGTCCCAGCCCAGGGCCTCGGTGGCCCGGCTCCGGTAGACGAGCGTCGCGAGCCCCCCGTCCCCGCTGGTACGCAGAGACGGGACGGCGCGGGTGCGCGTCCGGGATTCCTGGGCGTGGTGATGGGTACCTGCGTCGACCATGGCTCGACCCTCCCCGTGTCGAGGCCGGTCGAGAATCGCCGGGCTACCGGTGGCGAGGGTACGGCCCGTGAACCCCTCGGACGTCCTGGCTGTCGCGGTTCATCCCGACCGGCTGCCCCTGCGGCGTCTGTGGCCGGCGTCGGGGCGTGTGTCCGTTCGGTCGTCAGGGTCCGTACCTGTGGCAGGACCGCGACTCGATGCTCCGCCCGGGCCCCGGGAGGTGTCAACGGACATGGACATCGAGGCGGAGGCGGCCGACGAATGGCTCGTCGAACCTGACACTTGTTGCGCGGCTCTCATTTTCCAGGAATTCAACATGCATCGTGCTCAGAATCAGAAGGCTCGCGTCCACATGAGCCCCGCGAACCCCACTTCCTGATCGGCGCCCATGGACCAGCCGACGTAGCCGTCGAGGAAGGTGCGCAGGCCGAGCTCGACGCCGACGGACAGGGACACCACGTCGAAGTCCTCGCGGAGGAACTGCTCCCGGGCCCGCTGGAAGTCGAGGCCGAGGCGCGCCGGCCCCGCGTCGCGGGCGACGCCTGCCTCCCACTGATGATCGAGGAGGGCGGCGTTGCGGTTCACCCAGCCGAGGGCGGTGTTCGAGAGCCGCTGGGTGAGGCCGACGGCGAGCTGCGCGAAGGCATCGCGACCGGTCCGCGCGAGGCGCTCGAGCCCCGGCGCGTCGAAGGCGCAGTCGGCGTCCTCCCAGGCGTAGTCCATGCCCCCGAGATGCAGGGACCAGGGTCCCGCGTCCACGCCGACGCGCGCCCCGAGACCGCCTCCGTCGACGGCACAGGACGCGCGCGCCCGGACGAGGAGCTCCCGGTCCCGCAGCCGCACGAGCGTGTCGGCGTCGAAGGAGGCGAAGTCGTTGCGGCGCCACTCGCCGTCCACCTCGAACCAGAGCCGCTCCCCCCGAAGGCGCAGCGAGCCCTCGGCGCCGGTCGCCTCGACCACGTCCGGGTCCTCCCACCAGAAGGCGCCGAGCCGGGCCCGGTAGCGCTCGCCCTCGCGCGCGAGGCCCACGCCCACGCGCGCCGTGTCGACGCCGTTCTCGTCGAGCGCACTGGCGTAGCCGACGGATGCGTCGAGGCGCGTCGCCGCCCCGAGGCCGAGATCGACGCTCGCGGAGGCGGCGCCGCCCCCGTCGTCGTTCAGCTCCCCGAGCACGCTCGCGAAGTGGATCGGTGCCGGTTCCTCGGCGAGGGCCGGCGGGGCAGCCGAAAGCAGCGCGGCCGCGAGAGCGGCCACGGGAAGCGCAGCAGAAGAGCAGACGCGCATGGCGAGAAGCTTCCCTTCGGAGAGCGGGCGCCCCGCGAGTCGGGGCGCCCGGGTCGGGCTCAGGAGTCGGGCCGATCGACGGTGACGTCGCGCGTCCAGGTCCCGGTCTCGGGATCGTAGCTGGCGGTGACGTCGCGCGTCCCGGTGGCGCCCTCGGGCCCGGTGACGGTCGTGCTGCGGATGTACCCGTTCTCGGTCCGCGCGACGGAGTCGTCGAGGGTGCGCGTGCGGCCGTTCGGTCCGGTGGTCACGACGCTCCGGTCGCGGGTGCCGGCTTCCCGGTCGCGCGCCACCTCGGCCTCGCGGGTCGCCGTGCGCCCGTCCCGCCCCGTGGCGGTGGTCGACCGGGTGTAGCCCTGCTCGGTCCGCTGCGTGACCGTCTCGCGCCGGGCGGTGTCGCCCTGCGGTCCGATCCAGTCGACGCTGCGGGTGCGGGTCCCGGCCTCGCGATCGTTCGCGACCTCGGCCCGGCGCTCGACGGAGCGGCCCTCGGCGCCGGTCCAGCGATCGGTGCGGACCCGACCCTGCTCCGTGCGCTGGCGGGTCGTCTGCCGCGTGTAGTCCCCGCGGGGTCGGTGCTGGGCCGCCGCGGGGGCGCGATCGCGGAAGCCCGGCGCGGCGTCGGCGGGCGCGGCGTCGAGGGCGAGCGTCAGGCCCAGGGCCGAGGCCAGCAGGAGCAGGCTCGCGGGGCGCTTGAGGGAGTGCTGGTCCATGGTCGTTCTCCTCGGGTTCCGGCGGTTCGGCCGGTTC
>JAZBPF010000703.1:0-2333 GCA_036351515.1 Pseudomonadales bacterium
GGCCCCTTTGCCGGCACCGGGGCGCTCGCTGGCCCGGCCGACGCGCCGCCCGGTGCGACGGCGGCCGGTGGGCCATCGGCGGCGGGTTCGCGCGGGCCCGCGGGCGGTCGTCCGCCGGGGCCTCCGCTGGGCTGGCAGACGCAGCTCGGGGTGGGGGCCATCGTCAACCCCGAGTACGTCGGTTCCGACGGCTACCAGGTGATCCCGATTCCCTACTTCGAGTTCCGTTATCTCGACGAACGCGGGACGCTGTTCTTCGCCAACGTGCCGCAGGGCATCGGCGGCTACTTCCTGCGCCGCCGGGGCCCGAACGGGCGTGCCTTCAATCTCGGTGCGGCGCTCGCACCCGGCTTCAACGTCCGGGGCGACGAGATCGAGGGGTTGCAGGAGGTCGATCCGGCGGCCGAAGCGCGGCTGCTGATCGAGGCCAACGTCCGCCGCTGGGGCTTCTCCGCGACGCTCGCCCAGGACGTGGGCAACGGTCACGAGGGCGCCTACCTCGACCTTTCGCTGCTCTGGCGGGACCGCATCGGAATGCGCGGCGGCTTCTACGCGATCGGCCCGGTGCTGCGCTATGGCGACGAGAACTACAAGGATTCCCTCTTCTCCGTCTCGCCGGAGGAGAGCCCACCGTCCGGTCTCCCCGCCTACCAGGCGGAGGCGGGCCTCGAGCGGGCCGGAATCCAGGCCCTCGTGAGCCTGCCGATCGGCAAGGGGCCCTGGCGCTGGACCGCCCTCGGCCGGGCCAGCCGCCTGTTCGACGAGGCGGCGGAGAGCCCCGTGGTCGTCGAGAAGAACCAGTTCTTCTTCCTCACGTCGGTGACGCGCCGCTTCTGACCCCGCGCTGCCCGATGGTCGGGGCGCGGGAACGGCAGCACCGGCGCGCGGATCGCGCTAACGTGGGCCTATGGCCGCCCCTCGTGCCCGTCGCGGGTGCGTTTCGTGGTGGTCCTGGTCGCAGGAGGATCCGGATGCGCCCTCGCCCCTTCAGGACTGCGCTCTGCGCCTGGCTGCTGGTCTCCCTCGTGCCGGTCGCCCAGGCGGGCGCCCTCGATCGGCTCCGGGAGACCGGCGAGGTGCGCGTGGGCTATCGCACGGACCTGCCGCCGTTCTCCCGGGGCGTGGCGGACCGGGAGCCGGAGGGCTTCTCCATCGATCTCTGTCGCCGGGTCTTCGAGCGGATCCGGGTCCGGGAGGACTTGGACGCCCTGACCGTCCGCTTCGTGCCCGTCACGGCGGGTGAACGCCTCACGGCGATCGAGGAAGGCAGGATCGACATCGAGTGCGGCGGCACCACGGTGACCCTTTCGCGGCTCGAGCAGGTCGACTTCTCGAGCCTCTTCTACGCCAGCGGGACCAGCTTCCTTTCGGCGCGGCCGGGCGCGATCGACGCCCTCGACGACCTGCAGGGCCGATCGGTCGAGGTACTGGACGACACCACGACCCGGACGGTGCTCCGGGAGCGCCTCGCGGCGGAGCAGGTGTCCGCGAAGCTCGTGGTGGTCCCGGATCACGCGACGTCCATGGCGCTGCTCGAGAACGGCGAGGTCGACGCGGTGGCCGGGGACCGGGCGACGCTGCTGGCGCTGGCGGCCGGCAGCACGTCGCTGCGTGCCGGCAACCTCTCCCCGCTCATGCTCTCCTTCGAGCCCTACGCCTTTCCCGTGCCGCGCAACGACGCGGACTTCCGCCTCGCCGTGAACCGTGCGCTCTCCGGGATCTACCGGGACGGCGAGGTGGGCCGGCTGTGGCAGAAGTGGTTCGCGGAGCTGGAGGCGGAGCCGACCCGGTTCCTGCTGTTCCTCTACCAGCTCAACGCGCTGCCCGAGTGAGGGAGCGGACCCGCACCTTCGCTAGCGTGCCAGGCTGGTCTGGCTGAAGACGTTGCCGAAACGCACGAAGAAGCGGCTCTGGCCGCCTTCCCCGACACCCCCTCCGATGTAGGCGGGGCCGATCGGCGATCGATAGGCGAAGAACAGGCTGCCGTGGAAGTCGCCGTCCTCGAGGAGATCGTCGCGGTCCTCGACCACGGCCCCGTACTCGAGGGACATGCCGATGCGTGCCGGAACACGCTCTTCCCGAACTGCACGAACGAGCTGGCCAGGGCCGCCGGCCTCGCCCGGACGCCGGAGTTCGTCCTGACCGGCGTCGCCGACGAGTTCCTCTTCGAGCAGGGCTTCATTCCCGCACCGGATTTCGAGACCGCGCAGCCCGGAGCTGCGTCGGCCGATGAAGTGTGGCCCCGGAGCTACGGGTTCTGTGGTCCACTCGCCTCGCGGCGTCGCTCGCGAGTTGATCCTCCGGACCCGCTCGAATCTCGACGCTCCCCGGAC
>JAZBPF010000704.1:0-2207 GCA_036351515.1 Pseudomonadales bacterium
CTTCCTACAGGCTCCTAGCAGAACTCGGGAAAATCCGATTGTCTCGGTCGTTCGATCCAAATCGGCGAGCGGGCGAATGCTGGCGTTGATGGCGACCAGTGAGCGTGTGATCGCTGAAGTGCGACCCACAACCACCACACGCCACTGACGCCATCGATGTGATCACCCACTGGGTCTCCTTCGGCAAGCGTCTGGGAGACACCATGCCGATGATGACCTTCGCCCAGCCGTCGCTGCTGGACCCACTGGCGATCTCCCCGCAGGCGCTGGAACCAGGAACACTCGGTCATTTGCTGCGAGACCTGGGCGATGACATCGTCCCAGGCTTCCTCCGTGCCGAGTGGCGTGGCGTGGGGTCGCGAGGACGTCCGGCTTGGCCCGTCAGCAAGCTGCTGGGGCTTCAGCTCCTGCGATGGGTGACTGGAGGAATGAGTAGGGTGGCTGCTTGCGAACGCGCCAAGACCGACCTGGCCTGGCGTGCTGCGTTGCGACTCCCCTCGAGTGGCCCAACACCGAGCGAGAAGACTCTCCGCGAGTTCGAGAAGTGGCTGATGCAGCGGACCGACACGTGCGACCAGCTTCGGTACGAGGTGCTCTTCGAGGGACTCACACTGCGCGCGAGCGGTGTCGTGAGCGAGGCTACCTGGGTGATGGATGGGACGCCGATGTACTGCTTCGGCGCGCTCCAGGGCACCGTTCGGATGCTCGGGGATGGGCTGCGAGGCCTCCTGCGGCGCTGGCGTCGTCTCCGTGGCGGAACCCTCGCCCAGGTGGCTCGGCGACTGGGTGTGCCGTGGGTGGTGGCCAAGTCCATCAAGGGAGGGCTTGCCGCGGACTGGTCCGACCCGAAGTCACGCCGCGACGCGCTGAACCGGCTGGTCCAAGATGTCGTACGAGTGGTTGCCCACATCGAGGGCCAAGTACATGAGGTGTCCCCCGTACAGAGGGAGTTTCTTCGGTGCAGGTGCCGCGATCTCCTCAGGGTCGTCGAGAGCGACATCGAGGTCGATGCCGAGGGGAACTACCTCGTGCGAAGGAAGGTCGGCGGCGACCGTCAGGTGAGCATCACCGAGCCAGATGCACGGTCGGGACACAAGTCCAAGCAGAGCAAATTCAAGGGTTTCAAGCTCGTGCTGCTCGGCGACCTCTTCTCTGGCCTCATCACTGCGGTGAAGGTCTTTCCGGGCAACCAGGCCGAAGGTCGCCACGGGATCGAGCTCCTGGAGCGAGCGAAGCGCCTGCAGCTCTCCATCGTTCGCGCGCTGGGCGACTCCGCCTACGGCGGCACACCGACCCGGCTGGCCGCGCTGCAGCTGGGCATCCAGCTGGTCGCACCGCCTCCGGCGATTCAGGACAGGGCTGATGCGCCACTCCAGAAGCACCAGTTCGCCGTCGACTTCGAGACGCAGTCTGCGACCTGTCCGGCAGAGATCAGCACCACCCATCACCGGATGGCGCCCTTCGAAGGCAAGCTGCGGTCCGTGTACGAGTGGCCCGCGGATGTATGTGGAGCCTGCCCGCTCCGCGCCGCGTGCGTGCCGACGATGCGAGACGACACCAAGCCGAGAGGGCAGCGCCCGAAGGGAAGGCGGCTCAAGCTCGATGTGAACGAGGAGGCGCTACGGCGCGCGCGCGCCGAGTGGGCCTCACTTCGGGAGGAGTACCGCCGTAGAAGCCAGGGGGAGCGGCTGGTTGCCCGCATGGTCCGGCGTGGTGGCCGTCAGGCGCGGGCATTCGGGCTCGCGGCTGCGAACTTGCAGGCCCACCTGATCGCGATGGCGAACAACCTCGCCCTGCTTGCAGTGCACCTACGGGGGCGAGCCCCAGAACAGCCGACGCTGCCGCTCTGGGGGGCCATGTAGACACACCCCAGCGCCACGAGTGAGTCCAACTTCGTCCGAAAAAATCCGCGATCGCTGCGCGGCGCAGACCTGCGCGCGCGCGGACAGCGGCAATCACCGGACTTCCGTGCCTCACACCCGTCGGTCACTTCGCGGGCTGGTGTTTTCCCGACGGCTGCTAGTCCTGGGGGAGGCGGGCCTCGCCGCGCCAGATGGGGGCGAGGTTGAAGGCGTGGCGCCCGTGGCCCGTGGGCGGGCTGGGCTCGAAGCCGGCCTTGCGCAGCAGCTCGCCGGGGTCCCGAGCGAGGTTGCAGCCCCCGGACAGCGGCCCCCACACCGGCTGCAGCGCCCGCTGGGCGTGTCGGA
>JAZBPF010000705.1:0-4608 GCA_036351515.1 Pseudomonadales bacterium
CCGATCGGGGACGTTCCTCCGGCTGAGTTCGAGGCCAAGTACCATGAGCTGCAAATGGGTCAGGCCCTGGCGGCCTGACTCACACAAAACGGCCTCCGGGAAACCCGGGGCGGTTCAAACAAAATCGAAAAGCGCCGTGAGTTGCTCTCGCGCCGACCTCGTTGACCTGAAGAACAGAAACCCTGTCATGTGGCCTCGGCCCAGGGAATGATCGCGACGCCGTGTGACATCGCCGCACAACGCCAAGCCTGAGCGGCGGGCGCAGCGCGAAGCGCTGCGACCGTCCGGCGCCCGCAGGGCGCGAACTAAAGGCGCTTGTTGGGCGGCACCACGACTCTAGGCACGCCAGCCCGTTCGGAAGTCGAGAACCCTCAGAAGGTCGAAGTTGTTTATGCAGACGACTCCGAGATCAGCGCAGATATCAGGAATCTTTCGATTCGCGCGTCGCTTCGACGGCTTCGAGGTCTCGGTGGTGACGATAGCTCTTTCTGCGCGGTCAACCATCGCGTAGGAGATCAGGAACGGATCGCGACCGAGCTTCACAAGCTCGTCGTCAGACAGGTCAGGCGCATAGCCCTCATAGGTGACGTGTTGCACCAGTCCGGGGTCAGCGTCCTCGTTGAGCAAGAGGGCTTCCCGGATTTCAGTTCGCGCGGCCCAATCCGCAAGCTCATCCCTTGTTCCATCCGGCCTCTTGGCGCCCTCGAACTCCTCGTAGATCTCGATTGGGACCTTGATCGCCCCCTCTGTTCCTTTGTGCGCGATCCACTCCCAGAATTCAGGAACACGCTCGAACTGAAAGTAGTCGCGCTTTGCATCAATGAGCGTGTTCGCGTCTAGCAGGTAGATCATGCGCGCGACGCTTGCAGCAGTTTCTCCACGTTCAGCGCACGCACGCCAAGCAGCGTCGCAACCCGCGTCGTAGATAGCTCGCCCGAACGCAACAAGCGCTCAGATGTGCTCAGCAGTGCTGCTCCCAGGCGATGTCTTCTAACGACGTAGTAAGAAGGTCCGCCTTCGTTTGCTTTGGCCCGGGATTTGGCCTCTGCTTTCGCGTTCTCGTAGCGCTGTTGGAAGTGGGTATCGAGAACTCCGTAGTCAGCGCTGCTGATTTTATTCCGTCTAAGCAAACGGAAGGCAACTAGTCGGGAACTCACTTTGCATCGCTTTGCGAAATCATCGATCTCGCTGATTGCGGCGCTAGTTTCTGCTAGCGAGTCGAAGGGAAAACGCTCTTCCAGCTCTGCCTCGGGAAGAAGAACTTCGGAAGCCACCTCGTTGCAGAACTTCTCCACCGTACGCTCTATCGAACGTCCACTAATTCCAGTCTCGCCGATCCAGAGATGCGCCAGTTCGTGCAGGAGCGTTGTAGACCAGGCGACCTTCGCGTCTTGGTCGTTGATCACAATGAACGGTGCTATCTCGTCGGCTAGCGCGAATCCGCGGAATTCTTCGACTCCGATGTTGGTGTGGTGGCTGCCAAGATTGCCAACCAAGAGCGTGAAGACGCCGGTGCCCTCTACGCGGCTTCGAAGATACTGGAAAGCTTCCTCCTGACTGCCAGCTTTGCGGTACGTTTCGCGCTCGAATCCCGAACTGGCGATGATCTGAGAAGCAAGTGCTGTGCTGCCGGCTTCCAGTTCAGCAGAGCCAACAAATGCGAGCGGCTCACGGTCCTGGGCAGAGATCAGCGCATCCTTAATGATCTCTTGGCGCGCCCGCACGCTACGGACTAGCGCGTCGACGATGGCGTTCTGCGCTGGATCAACATCGTGAGTGAGCGTTCTATAGTCCTCTCCCCGATCACCTGCTTTTGGGGGCTCTCTGAGGTAGAACGCGAGAAGCGGGCGACGATACTGCGCAGCCATCTTCAAGATGAGGGAGCGCGATGGCTCCTTCGCGCCTTCTTCGTAGCGCTGTAGCTTTTCCTGCGGAAGCGCGGTCTTCGTTTCCTTGATGCCCAGCCGTCGCGCAGCTGTCTCAAGGTCTAGCCCTGCGGATTCGCGGGCCCAGATGAGAACGTCTGGATTCACAGCAGGCATCGTGGCGACCAAGACCCGATCAAGGAACGAGGCGACAGTGGTTAAGGCCCGATCGTAGCAGGAGGCCATGCAGTGCCGCCCAACGCCAAGGTTGTTCGGTGCCGCGCAGCGGCATCCGAACCAACCGCTTGTTGTACGGCACGCTTAAGCTCCCGGAACGGCGAGGCGAACGAAGCGGTGGATGTACACCGGGGTTCCCAATTGCGCCGCGCATCTGCCGAGCAACTCCCGCACGGTCACGCTCTCGCCCCTGAAGAACTGCTGATTGAGCAGCGACGTGATATCGAGTTCGTCTTCGTCTGTCTCTGGGCAAGCCGCGGCGATATGTAGAGCGAGGTCGTGAGCGAAGGCACGGAACTCGCGGGTCCGAAGCGCAAAAATCGTCTCCGGCCAAAAGGTCGATCACGACCCCGATCCGCTCGCCATGGCCATAGGTCTCAATGTGGTGCGGCATCGAGTACCGCCCAACGCCAAGCCTGTGCGGGCGCGGCGACCGCAGGGCGCCGTGTCCGAGCGCGCGCTGCGCGCGGCACGAGGTGCTTGTTGGCTTTCAACGTGAACCTTGGGGTCAACATGCAGTCTGCTTTTCTGGCGCGCTGCGAAACGCTCCCAACCGCTGTAGCCATAACGCGCATCGAATCCGGCCTTAAGTCGGCCCAGAGCGTCGAGAACAGCCTCAGCTTCGCGCTTGCACGTCTCAAGCTCGTACACCCTTTCGCCATGAATCATTTTGTTGCGCTTCTCAGCGGCACTCTTGAACGTGCTCCAGTCCGCGATAGCGACTATCTCCGTCAGCGGTTTGTGCTGCGGGTCGTAGATCTCCCACGAATTCTTGACGGCATCCAAGCCCCTGAGACCACCCACAATCTTGTCGGCGTACTTGGAGGCAAAGCCGGCAGACACCACGAGTTGTCGGAGCGTTCGGCGCAGCGTCCTCTCGACCGTGAAAACGCCCGTCACCAATGCCTCGGGGTGATGCCCGTTCCCGGATAGCCTCCGTATCCGTCTGATCGCCTGGTCGTATCCGAGTCGGACTGGGTACATACGCTTGCCTGAAAAGCTAACAGCTTATTGAACGGACCTCCCCACAAGCGGCGGCTTAACGGCAGTCGCTCATCTCCCCCAATGACAAAGAACATGGCGTGAATAGTCGAAGCCGTCAATCGATCACGAGAGGGGCGTCGTTCGAGCGCAAGCTGACCCACTTCGGTCCGTGCAAGGAAAGAGCTGCGAATGCTCCTCCGGAGGCGATGCCTTCATCGGCCATTCTTCTGAGAGTCCCGTCGCGCCTGTATCGAAGCCGCAACCCTCGTCGTCATGGCGCCCTGCCCACCTCGCGCTGAGCCCGAGCCCCCGGCACCAGCTCCGCCATCCCCGCCATCATCAGCGTCCCCGTCCGCGGCCCCAGCGAAGTAGCACGCAGGTACTCCGCCGAGGGCAGGTCGTCCCGCATCCAGTAGTGCGGAGTCAGCACGTACCCGAGGGCGTCCTGGGCAAGGCCGAGGACGAACTCCACGGAGCCGTCCATGAGGTCGCGGGTGGCGACCGCGTGCGCAGGCGAGGTCTCCCCCGGGTGCGTGGCGAACTGCACGGCGCCGAGGGTGAACCAGGCGAGTTCGGTCTCGAGGGCGCCGTTGCGGCGGGGCCGCTCCAGGAGTCCCGCGTCCAGGAGCGCTGCCCAGCCCGGGTTGTCCAGGGGCAGCGCGAGCGTGGCCGAGCGGAAGCGCACGCGGTCCGCGTCCGGGATCACGGGCGCGTCCTCGAGGAGCGTGAGGGTCGCCTCCGCGACCGTCTCGCCATAGCGCGCCGCGAGGGTGTGCGAACGGTCGCCCTTGTCGGGCTGGACCCAGCCCCCGATCGCGCCCTGCAGGAACAGGTGCTCGCCGGGGAGCGCGCGGGTCATGGCCGCGTAGAAGCCGGCGATCCAGTCGGCGCTCACGTCGTCGGCGACCGCGTCGCGCACGGTGGGGTGGCAGGCGTAGTTCGTGAGCGTGGCGACGACGGTGCCGCTCTCGTCCTCCAGCACCAGTGTCGCGAGCTGCGGATCGAGCAGCCCCGGCTCGGTCACGTTCAACACCCAGGGCAGGGGCACGGCGGCGCTCGCGGCCCGCAGACGTACCGGGCGGACCGACCGCGCGGCCTCCACGGCCGCACCGGCCGCCGCCGCGATCAGATGATCGACGTAGGCCGGGTCGCGCCCGGAGGTGGTCTCGTCCGGCCCCCAGAGACCGACCACGTCGGGGCCGGAATGGGTGTGGGTGGAGGACAGGACCAGGTGCGCGGCGTCGAAGCCGAGCGCAGCGAGGTCGTCGGCGGCCGCGGCGCGGATGCGGAGCAGGTCGGGATGGGTGACGCCGAGGTTGTCGATCGTGAGGACGATGACCGTCTCGTCCTCGCCCCGGAGCGCGACGGCCCGGGCGCGCAGCGGATCGTGCACGGCGGTGAAGCGGCGGTTGCGCGCGTCGCCGGCGATGAAGGCCCCGAGCGGCGGTGTCACGTCCGCGGAGGCCGCGCCCGCGAACAGCTGCGCCGAGGCCGGCCCCGCGAGCACGAGCAGGACCAGCAG
>JAZBPF010000706.1:0-3920 GCA_036351515.1 Pseudomonadales bacterium
AGGTGCGGCACCAGCGGGGGCCCGCTTCGGCGGCAACGACTCCCGACCGCTCCGCGAAGTCGCGGCTGAAGCCCGCTCCCACAATGGCCGAGGCGCGGCGCCTGTGGGAGCCCGCTTCAGCGGCGACGACTCCCCGACCGCCCTGCGAGGTCGCGGCTGAAGCCCGCTCCCACATCGGCCGGGGCACTGCGCCTGTGGGAGCCCGCTTCAGCGGCGACGACTCCCCGACCGCCCTGCGAAGTCGCGGCTGAAGCCCGCTCCCACAATGGCCGAGGCACTGCGCCTGTGGGAGCCCGCTTCAGCGGCGACAACATCCTGCCGCGCGAGATCGCGGCTGAAGCCGGCTCTCACCATGGTCGGGGCGCAGCGCACGGGCGCGCGGCCGGGATCGAGGTCGAGAAGATCACGCCCGTGGGAAGCGCACGGAGTGCGCGATCGCCGACTGCGTCGGCTTCCCACGGGGCGCTCGCGGTCGATTCGCGCGGGCGCGTGGGGCCGTGCGACGGTGGGGGCCGTGTCTCGACGGGAGCCTCCCATGCGTACCCCTCTGCGCCACGTCCTCGCCGATGCCTGGGCAGGACGGCTGCCCCTCTGGCTCACCTACTGGGTGCTCGGGGTCGGCGGGAACCTGAGCCTGTTCGCCCTGCTGCTGCTCCTCGTGGCCGGCCCGGGCCTCGGCGCCGCGGGCCTGCTCTGGGGCGTCTACCTGCTCTCGCTGCTCTGGTTCGTCTTCGTGTTCGGGGCGATCTGGCACGCCGCGGGCCGCTACGCCGGCCCGCGGTACTGGGCGCTCCTCGCCCGCTTCGGCGTGCTCCTCGGCGTCGTGCGCATGAGCGGCGAGGCCTTCGTGCTCGCGGCCCCGGAGTTCGCCGCCCGGCTTCTCGCTGCGTGACGGGACGCGCCTCCTTCGTGCGATGATCCGGCCTCGAACCCGGGGACCACGAGGAGGGAGTACCGTGTCCGACCGCGCCGTAGATCTGTTCCAGCTCGCCATGTCCGAGGAGGCCCAACCCCTCATGGACGCCGTGCGCGAGCACATCCGCAGGCACGTCGAGCCGATCACCGAGGAGTTCTTCGCGCTCGACAAGGAGAAGTCCGACCGCTGGAGCTGGCACCCGCGGCAGCTCGAGCTCCTCGAGGGCGCGAAGAACGCCGCCAAGGCCAGCGGCCTGTGGAACTTCTTCCTGCCCGACTCGGAATACGGCGAGGGCCTCACGAATCTCGACTACGCCTACATCGCCACGGAGCTCGGCAAGTCGCCGCTCGCCTCCGAGTCGCTGAACTGCTCCGCCCCGGACACGGGGAACATGGAGGTGCTCGAGCGCGTGGGCACGCCGGAGCAGAAGAAGCAGTGGCTCGAGCCGCTCCTGAACGGCGAGATCCGCTCCGCCTATGCCATGACCGAGCCGGGCCTGCCCTCCTCGGACGCCCGCAACATCTCCACTTCCGCCGTGCTCGAGGGAGACGAGTACGTCATCAACGGCGAGAAGTTCTACATCTCCGGCGCCGGCGATCCGCGTTGCAAGATCATGATCGTGATGGTGAAGACCGACCCCGACGGCCCGCCGCACAAGCAGCAGTCGCAGATCCTCGTGCCCATGGACACGCCCGGCGTGCACGTGCTGGAGGGCATGGAGGTCTTCGGCCACGACCACGCGCCCCGCGGCCACATGCACATCCGCTTCGAGAACGTGCGCGTGCCGAAGGAGAACATCCTCCTCGGCGAGGGCCGCGGCTTCGAGATCAGCCAGCTGCGCCTCGGCCCGGGCCGCATCCACCACTGCATGCGCTCCATCGGCAAGGCCGAGCTCGCCCTCGAGCTGATGGTGAAGCGCGCCGCCACGCGCGAGGCCTTCGGCAAGCCCATCGCGAAGCTCGGCGGCAACCTCGAGAAGATCGCCCGCGCCCGCATCGAGATCGACGCCATGCGCCTGATGGTGCTCCAGGCCGCGAAGGCCATGGACGTGCTCGGCAACAAGGAGGCGCGCGTGTACGTCTCCGCCGTGAAGGCGATGGTTCCGGAGCGCGTGTGCCGCATCATCGACGACGCGATCCAGATGCACGGCGCCGCCGGGATCAGCCAGTGGACGCCGCTCGCCGGGCTCTACACGGACATGCGCCACCTGCGCTTCGCCGACGGTCCCGACGAGGTGCACCACATGGTCGTCGGGCGCGCCGAGCTGCAGAAGTACGACCTCTGGTGAACGCCCTGGGTCAGGCGGACGCCCGCCGGAGCTTCCTGCGGCTCCGGAACGCGATGCCCGCCTGACCCAGCACCGCCGGCACGAAGGAAAGCAGGACCGCGAGCCCCAGGCCCTCGGACGGGGGCTCGAGGCCGAGAATCGTCGCCAAGGGCGTCCAGCCCAGGGCGAGCGCCACGAGCGCCAGGCACAGCCCGATCGCGGCCCACACCCAGCCATTTCCCGTCACCTCGTTGCGCAGCAGGCCCGAGGCTTCGTCCCGCATCGTGAAGACGTGCCAGAGCTGGGCGAGGGCCAGCGTCGTGAAGGTGAGCGTCGTGGCCTCGGCGTCGCTCACCCCGAGCAGCTGCGAGGCGATCACGAGCATCGCCAGCACCGTCACCGCGATCGAGGCACCGTACCCGGCGATGGCGCGCCATTGCGCGGCCGTGAGGACGGCCTCCCCCCGCGGCCGCGGCGGGCGGTCCATGAGCCCCGGGTGCCCCCTGCACACGCCGAGGGCCAGCGCCGGGAACACGTCCGTCACCAGATTGAGGAAGAGGATCTGCAGCGGGAGCAGCGGGAGGGGCCCCATCGCGACCGCGGCCACCCCGACCGCGAGGATCTCGCTGACGTTGCAGGACATGAGGTAGACCACGAACTTGCGGATGTTCGCGAAGATCGCCCGACCTTCCGCGATCGCCACCACGATCGACCCGAGCTCGTCGTCCCGGAGCACCATCGCGGCCGCCTCGCGTGCCACCTGGGTTCCGCGCTTCCCCATGGCGATACCGATGTCCGCCTGGCGGAGCGCCGGGGCGTCGTTGACCCCGTCTCCGGTCATCGCGACCACGTGACCCGCCGCCTGATGGAGACGGATCAGGTCGAGCTTCTGCTCCGGCGTGGCCCGCGCGACCACCCGGCGCTCGAGGAGCCGTGCGCGCGCGTCTCCGTCGAGGCCGGCGACGGAGCCGAGCACGCGGGCGTCCTCCCAGTCCCCCTCGACGGCGTCCCGGTCGGGCACCAGGCCCACGGCACCGGCGATGCTCCAGGCGGTGGCCCCGTGATCGCCCGTCACCATGACGAGGCGCACACCGGCCGCGTCGCAGGCCGCCACGGCCGCCGGGACGGTGGGGCGGGGCGGATCGAGGAAGCCCACCAGGCCGAGCAGTTCGAGCTCCCGGAAGGCGAAGGCGTCCACCGACGGCGGGCGCTGCCGCGCGACGACCAGCACGCGCTCGCCCCGCGCGGCGAGCGCGTCCGCGCGGCGCAGCCAGTCCGCACGCGCTTCGGCGTCGAGCGGACGGGGGCCCTGCGCGTCGAGCACGGTGCTGCAGCACGGCAGGAGGCTCTCCGGCGCTCCCTTCACGGCGGCGAGGATGCCGTCGCCGTCCCGGTGGAGCGTGGCCATGCGACGCGTTTCCGGATCGAAGGCGTGCTCCGCGAGTTCCGGCCGGGCGGCACGGAGTGCATCCCGGTCACGCCCGCCCTTCGTCCCCGCCACGAGGAGGGCGAGCTCCATGGGATCGCCCGTGCCCGCCGCGGCGGCGGCGTCGTAGCTGGCGTTGTTGCAGAGCACGCCCACGTCCAGCGCCGCGGCGAGCGGAGGCAGCGCCTCGGGATCCACGACGCGGCCGTCGAGTCGAAAGGCACCCTCGGGCGCGAGCCCCGTGCCCTCGACCCGTACCGCTCCACAGGCGAGCTCGAGGGTCACCACCGTCATCCGGTTCTCGGTCAGCG
>JAZBPF010000707.1:0-2326 GCA_036351515.1 Pseudomonadales bacterium
CGACCGCGACGTGGCCCTGCGCTGGCAGCGCATCCTCCACGAGGAGAAGGGCTGGGCGGCGCCCACCTGGCCGAAGGAGTTCGGCGGCCCGGGCTGGACGCCGACGCAGCGCCACGTGTTCGCCGAGGAGTGCGCTCGGGCCGGCGCGCCGGGACTCATCCCCCTGGGCCTGCGCATGCTCGCACCGGTGCTGTTCCGCTACGGCACCCCGGCGCAGCAGGCGCGCTGGCTGCCACCCATGCTCTCGGGCGAGCACTACTGGTGCCAGGGCTACTCGGAGCCCGGCTCCGGTTCGGACCTCTCGAGCCTGAAGACCGCGGCGGTGCGTGACGGCGACCACTACGTGGTGACGGGCACGAAGCTCTGGACCACGCACGCGCACTTCGCCGACCACATCTTCTGCCTCGTGCGCACCGATCCCGCCGCGCGACCGCAGGCGGGGATCTCCTTCCTGCTCATCGACCTGGCGACGCCGGGGATCTCCGTGCAGCCCGTCGTGACCCTCGCCGGCGACCACGAGGTGAACCAGGTCTTCTTCGACGGCGTGCGCGTGCCCGTGGAGAACCGCGTCGGTCCGGAGCACGAGGGCTGGACCGTGGCGAAGTACCTGCTGGAGTTCGAGCGGGGAGGCGGTGGCGCCGCGGCACGGCTGCAGGTGGAGCTGGACGAGCTGAAGGCGCTCGCCCGGCGCGAGGCGGCGGACGGGGGCGTGCTCCTCGACGAGCCGGACTTCCGCGGGCAGGTGGCGGACCTCGAGATCGGCCTCCGGGCGCTCGCCTTCGCGGAGCTGCGCGCGCTCCAGCGCCTGGCCGCGGGTGGCTCGCCGGGGCCCGAGTCCTCCCTGCACAAGAACGCGTCCGTGGATCTCGAGCAGCGCCTCCACGCGCTGAAGCTCGAGGCGATCGGCTGGCACGGGCTGCCGCATCACACGCGCATCGCCCTCGAGGACCACAACGCGCCGCCGGTCGGGCCCGAGGACGCCTTTCCCGTTCCCGGCCGCTACCTGAACGGGCGCGCGGCCTCGATCTTCGGCGGCTCCCGGGAGGTGCAGAAGAACATCGTCGCCCGGGCCGTGCTGGGCCTGTGAGCCACGGGGCGACCGACCTCGGCGTCCGCGTGGCGAGCATGATGGACGCGCTCTGGTCCCGGGGTGACGGCACCCTCCTCGAGGCCATGGTCGCCGACGGGTTCAGCCACGCGCTCGTCGCCGGAACCGAGGAGACGGACCTCGCCGGCTGGCTCGCCGAGGTGGCGCGCTTCCGCGAGGCCTTCTCGCCCATCGAGGTGCTGCTTCATCGCGTGCTCGTGGAGGACGCCCGCGTCGCCCTGCACTTCACGCTCCTCGGGACGCACTCCGGGCCCTTCTTCGACGTCCCGCCGAGCGGGCGCAGCGGCTCCCTGGAGGTGATGAGCTTCCTGCACTTCGACGGCGAGGACCGCCTCGTGCGCCAGACCACGGTCACCGACTTCCTGACGCTCCGGCGCAGCCTCGCGGACGCCTCGTCGTGAGCCACGGCGGCTTCGAGGACCGGGAGGCGCTGCGCGGAGCGGCCACGCGCTTCGTGGAGACCGCCTGGCGCCAGCGCGACCTCGTCGGGCTGGGCGAGCTGGTGCATCGGGACTACCGGCACGCGCTCGTCGGACGCGAGCGGGATCTCCCCTTCGACGCCTACCGGAAGTTCCTGGCCACCGTGCAGGACGCCTTCGAGCAGCTGGTGCTCGCGGTGCTCGACACGGTGGCGGAGGACGACGAGGTGGCGCTGCACCTCGTCCTGGGCGGGCGCCACGTGAAGCCCCTCTTCGGCATCGCCGCCCGGGGTGCCGAGGGGCGCCTGGACGTGATGACGCGGCTGGTCTTCTCGGAGCGCCGGGTGCTCCGGCAGTACTCGGTGACCGACTTCGCGACGCTCTCGACGCGGCTGCGCCGGCCCCCTCCCTCGTCCAGAATGGCGCCTCCGGACGGCGGAGGGACCTGAGGCGATGGCCGATCATCACTACGCGGGGCTGGTGGAGGTCGCCGAGGTGCTCCGCTCGGGCCACCTCTCCTCCGAGGCCCTCACGGCGGGGCTGCTCGCGCGCATCGGCGAGCTCGACCCGCGACTCCGGGCCTACAGCCGGGTGCTCGGTGAGGGGGCGCTGGTCCGCGCCCGGCAGCTCGACGACGAGCGCGCGGACGGTCGGATCGCGGGGCCCCTCCACGGCGTGCCGGTGGCGGTGAAGGATCTGCTCCAGGTCGCCGGCGTGCCGACCACCGTCGGCTCCCCGGTCTACGCCGACCGCATCGCCGACGCCGACGCCACCGTCGTGGAGCGCCTGGAACGGGCCG
>JAZBPF010000708.1:0-4445 GCA_036351515.1 Pseudomonadales bacterium
GCCCTGTTCTGGATGTGGGCGACCGCCTTCTTCGGCATGACCACCAAGTTCGTCGAGGTGCTCATCTCCTACAAGTACCGGGTCACGGACGAGGAGGGGCACATGGCCGGCGGGCCCATGTACTACATGGACCGCGGCATGAACATGCGCTGGCTGGCGATCCTCTTCGCGCTCGCCTGCGTGGCGACGTCCTTCGGCACGGGGAGCATGCCGCAGTCGAACAACATCGCGCAGGCCATGGAGGCGACCTTCGGGGTCTCCCCCTACGTGACCGGCGGGGTCCTCGCCGTGGCCCTCGGGCTCGTGATCATCGGCGGCATCCAGCGCATCGCCGCGGTCACCTCGCGGCTCGTGCCGCTCATGGCGGCCGCCTACACGCTCGGCGCGATGGCGGTGATCGTCACCAATCTCGAGTTCGTGGGCGAGGCCTTCGTCTCGGTCTTCTCCGACGCCTTCACGGGCTCGGCGGCCGCGGGGGGCTTCCTCGGTGCCTCCTTCGCCTACGCCTTCAACCGCGGCGTGAACCGGGGCCTGTTCTCGAACGAGGCGGGGCAGGGGAGCGCGCCGATCGCGCACGCCTCGGCCCGCGGCCGCGAACCGGTCTCCGAGGGCTTCGTGGCGATCCTCGAGCCCTTCATCGACACGATCCTCATCTGCACGCTCACGGGCCTCGTGATCCTCTCCTCCGGGGTCTGGAAGGAGAAGTTCCCGAACGAGTTCCAGGCCTCGGACACGCGCATTGTCGCCGGCGAGTACACGGACGCGGATCCCCTGCACGTGGAAACGCTCGGCGCCTTCCTCACCGGAACCCCCGACGCCGTGGAGCCCTACACGGGCGAGATCCGGGTCGTGGACGGACGCGCGGCGCACGGCGGCTTCACGGTGCTCCACGCCCGCTCCGTGGCCGAGGACGTGCGCTTCCTCATCGGCCAGGCGCGTCCCTTCACCGGCGTCGTGCGCGTGGTGAACGGCGGCATCTCGGAGCCGGACGTCTATCTGGTCGGGGACTCCCTGATCCATTCGGCGGCGCTCACGGTGGAGGCCTTCAACCGCAGCTTCCTCGGCGGCATCGGACCCTACATCGTGGCGATCGGGCTGCTCATGTTCGCCTTCTCGACGGCCATCGCCTGGTCCTATTACGGCGACCGGAGCATGACCTACCTGTTCGGCGCCAAGGCGGTGATGCCCTACCGCCTGGTGTACGTGGTCGGCTTCTTCCTCGCGGCGATCGCCGACACGACGCTCATCTGGCAGATCGCGGCGATCACCATGGTGGTGATGACCATCCCCAATCTCTTCGGTCTGCTCATGATGCGCCGGGAGATCAAGGGCGAGATCGACGACTACTGGCGGAACTTCCGCGACGAGTTTCCCGAAGCGCCGGCGCCGCGCCGCCGGCGCGAGGCGGGGTGATGGTGCGGGCCGGGGCAGACTGCTAGCCTGCGAGCCGGGGACGAGGGAGGCGCGCGCCCGCGCGCCGCAATGGCCAGCGAGGAGCATCCATGTCGCTCAGGATCACGTTCGAACTCGAGGAGAAGGACCTCAAGTACTTCCGTTCGCAGATGTCCAAGGCCAAGAAGGCGGCCAAGGGAGCGACGGAGGACGAGGTGCTCGGCAAGGCGCGCAGCGCGCTCGCGGAGGCCCGGAAGAACGCCGTGCCCCTGTTCGTGAAGGAGCGGATCGAGAAGATCGACGCCCTCACGCGCATGCTCGACGACGCGGAGTGGAAGCTCGAGGGCGAGGAACGGCGCAACGTGATCTCGGCGCTGTCCTACTTCGCCGAGCCCGAGGACATCATTCCCGACCACATTCCCGTGCTCGGCTTCATCGACGACGCGATCATGATCGAGCTCGTGGTGCGCGAACTCTCCCACGAGATCGATGCCTACCTCGACTTCTGCGACTACCGGAAGACGGCACCGAAGGACAAGGCCTCGCGCGAGGAATGGCTCGCGAGCAAGCGCCAGCAGCTCTTCGCGCGCATGCGCCGCCGGCGGCAGCGCAGCTACGCCTCGAGCGGCAGCCGGCGCCTGCGGCTGTTCTGAGACCCGCCGCCGCCGCCCGCTTCCGGCGGGCGGCATCGCGCACGGCGTGCGCTTCCCACGACGCGTCGGGCCCGCCCCGTCCGAGTCGGCTGACCCTGCGGATCGCTTTGCCCGCTGTGGGAGCAGGCTTCAGCCGCAACTCCCACGGCGTTCGTCGCACGCCGACGAGTGCGAAGCGGCGACGGGTGATCGCGCACGGCGTGCGCTTCCCACGATGCGTCGGACTCCTGCCGTCCGAGCCGGCATCTGCTGCGGATCTCCTCGAAGGAAGGCGAGAGCCCGGTGGGCCCGAGCGATCGAATCCCACTCCACGATCGGCGCGTCGACCCCCTCTATGGGAGCAGGCTTCAGCCGCGACTCCCACGGCGTTCGCCGCACGTCGACGAGTGCGACGCGGCATCGCGCACTGCGTGCGCTTCCCACGAGTGCTCGGCCCCGCGCTGTGGGAGCCGCTGAAGCGGGCTCCGGCATACGCTTCGTTCAGCGCACGGCGCCGGGGCAGCCGAGGCACAGCGCCCAGGTCGCCGGCTCCCGCTCCGCGAGCAGGTCCAGCCAGCGCGAGGACTCGTCGGCCCAGCGGGAGACGCGGCGCAGCGTCGTGAGCGTGGGGGAGTCGAGCATCCCCACGAGACTGCTCGCCGCCATGCCTCCCGCGAGGCGCTCGAGCAGCTGCTGCGCCGGCGAGCGCGGCGGCTCCGCGTAGTCCACGCGCCAGCGTTCGAGGCCGGCCAGCTCCGCCGCCCGCTCCACGGCGAGTTCCACGCCGCCGAGCTCGTCCACGAGGCCGATCTCCGCCGCCGTGCGCGCGAGCCAGACGCGCCCCTGGGCCACCGCATCCACGTCCTCCGGGTCCATCTCCCGGCCCCGTGCGACCAGGTCCACGAAGCGACGGTAGCTGTGCGCCACCTGCTGCGTGAGGATGTCCTCGAGGGCCGGATTCAGCGGCTGGAAGGGATTGCCTGCGCCGGAGAGTCGGTGCGTGCCGACGCCGTCGGAGTGGACGCCGAGGGCGTCGGTGCTGTCCTGGAGGCGCACGGTGAGGCCGAACACGCCGATGGAGCCCGTGATCGTGCTCGCGTCGGCGACGATGCGGTCCGCCGTGGCCGCGATCCAGTAGCCGCCGGAGGCGGCGATGCCGCCGAGGGAGGCGACCACGGGCTTGCCGGCCACCTGCGCGAGCTCCAGCTCCCGCCGGACCACCTCCGAGAAGAACGGCGTCCCGCCCGGGGAGTTCACCCGGAGCACGATGGCGCGCACGTCGTCGTCCTCGCGTGCCTCGCGGATCAGGCGCACGGTCGGTTCGCCGGTGCCGCCGCCGGGCTCCGGGGTGCCGCCGGCGATGGTCCCTTCCGCCACCACGACGGCGATGCGGGGGCGCTCGTCCCGACCCTCGGGAAGCGCGCCGAGGCGGACGTTGCGCAGGTAGCGGCGGTGGCCCACGGCGAGGAAGCTGCCGCCGTCCGGATCCGTGCCCACGAGGTCGGCGAGGCGGGCGCGGACCGCGTCGCGCGGGAGCAGCTCGTCCACGAGCCCGGTCTCGAGGGCCAGTCGCGCGGGGTCGCCGTCGGCAGCCCGGAGCCGGTCCGGATACTCGTTCACGAGCGCGTCCAGCCGCGCCGGTTCGAGGCCCCGATTGCGCGCGACGGTGTCCCGCCACTCCTGCCAGAGCCCCTGGACCAGGGCCCGGTTCGCCTCCCGGTCCTCCTCGGACATGTCGTCACGCAGGAAGGGCTCGACGGCCGACTTGTAGACCCCTTCGCGGAACACGTGGACCTGCACCCGGAGCTTCTCGAGGGCCTCGGCGAAGTACACGGGCTGGATCGCGAAACCCGTGAAGATCAGCTGCCCGGCGGGATTGAGGTAGAGCTGATCCGCGTGGCTCGCGAGGTAGTACTGGGCCTGGGAGAGCTGGTCCGCGCCGACGATCACGGGCTTGCCGGAATCCTTGAAGCGCTCGAGCGCGCGGCCCACGGCCGAGAGCGTGGCCGGCGCGGTTCCCGGAAAGCGGGAGACGTCGAGCACGAGGGCGCGGATCCGCGCGTCCTCCGCGGCGCGCTCGAGCGTCTCGGTCAGGTCCCGGAGCGCGATCGGGCGCGGCGCGTCCTGATCCTGGAACAGCAGGGACAGCGGATCGGGGACCGGGGCTTCCTCGACCACGGGGCCGTCGAGTTCGAGCACCAGCGCGGCACCGTCGGGAACCGTCAGGGTCTCGTCCCGCGTCCCGAACAGGAGGTACAGCAGGAACAGGAGCCCGAGGACGAAGAAGAGGTTCGAGAGCACGACGCGCAGCGTCGTGAGGAAACGGCCGACGCGCCGGAAGAAGCCCGGCCGCGGTTCTTGCTGTGCCATGGATCGCGTCCTTCCCAGTCTGCGCCGCGTGCGGAGTCGGAGGGTGCACCC
>JAZBPF010000709.1:0-19057 GCA_036351515.1 Pseudomonadales bacterium
CTCGTCGAAGCCCGCCGCCGGATTCCGGGCGCGCCCGAGGAAGGACAGGGAGATCGTCGTCCGGGAGGCGTCGGTCCCCGGCGGGCCCTGGACGCCGGGGTCCCCCTGCGGCCCGGGATCACCCTGCGGTCCCTGCGCCCCGTCGTCTCCCTCGCAGCCGGCGAGCAGGACGCCGCCCAGCAGCAGGGCGGCCCAGGTCGATGTGTTGCGCGCGCTCATGCACCTCTCCTTCGTCGGTGAGCTCCGACGGCGGACGATGCGCGGGGGACGTAAAACTCTCGTGAACCGTCGATGACGGATCGATGAAGGCGCGGCTCGGAGTCCGTGAAGGAGGCGGTCAGCGACTCTTCTTCTTGAGGTGCTTCATGAGCCGCTGGCGCTTGCGCTGCTGCCGTGGCGTGAGGGGATTCCGGCGGCCGGCGAAGGGATTGGCGCTGCTCTTCGTCTCGATGCGCAGGGGCGTGCCGTGGAGCCCGAAGGCGTCGCGGAAGCGCCGTTCGAGGAAGCGCCGGTAGGCCGCCGGCAGGTGCTCGGTCTGGTTGCCGTGCACCACGATCACCGGCGGCCGGCTGCCGCCCTGGTGGGCGTAGCGGAGCTTGATGCGCCGCCCCTGGCGCAGCGGCGGCGCGTGCTCGCGCACGGCGTCCTCGAGCACGGCCGTGAGCTTCGCCGTCGTGAGGTCCGCCGTCGCGGCGGCCCAGGCCTCGTCCACGGAGCGGTAGAGCTCGCCGACCCCGGAACCGTGCAGGGCCGAGATGAAGTGGATGCGCAGCCAGGGCACGAAGGACAGGCGCCGGCCGAGGGTCTCGCGCACGCGCTCGCGCTCGTGCGGGTCCATGCCGTCCCACTTGTTGACGGCGAGCACCACGGCGCGGCCGTGCTCGAGGACGGTCCCGAGCAGGTGCAGGTCCTGCTCCACGAGACCGTCCCGGGCGTCGACCACGAGCACCACCACGCCGGCGGCGTCGATGGCCTGGAGCGTCTTGACGATGCTGAACTTCTCCACGGCCTCGTGGACGCGGCCCCGGCGCCGGACGCCCGCCGTGTCCACGAGCGTGTAGGGCCGCCCGTCGCGCTCGTAGGGGATGAAGATCGAGTCCCGGGTCGTGCCGGCCTCGTCGAAGACCACGACCCGGTCCTCGCCGAGGAGCCGGTTCACGAGCGTGGACTTGCCGACGTTCGGACGCCCCACCACGCTCACCACGGTTCCGTGGCGCTCGCCGGTGTTCTCCGAGGCTTCGCCCTCGGCGGCGGGCGGCAGTTCCGCGAGCACCTCGGCCTCGAGGGTCCGCAGACCGCGGCCGTGGCTCGCGGAGATGGCGATGGGCTCGCCGAAGCCGAGGGCCCCGAACTCCGCCGCGGCCAGCTCCTCGCCCACGCCGTCGATCTTGTTGACCACGAGCCGCGCGCGTCGGCCCGAGCGACGCAGGCGCTCGGCGATGAGTTCGTCCCCGGCCGTGAGCCCGCCGCGCCCGTCGACGAGGAGCAGCACGAGGTCCGCCTCCTCCACGGCGCGCAGGGTCTGCCGCGCCATGGCCTCGTCGATGCCCGCCTCTTCGCCGGTCAGGCCGCCCGTGTCGATGACGACGAGCGCGCGGTCGTCGATCCGCGCGAGCCCGTACTGGCGGTCGCGCGTGAGTCCCGGCAGGTCGGCAACGAGGGCGTCCCGGGAGCGGGTGAGCCGGTTGAAGAGGGTCGACTTGCCGACGTTCGGGCGGCCGACCAGGGCGACGACGGCGGGCACGGTGGGAGCCTCAGGAACGCCGATGGGAGGGGACGGAGGGCATCTTCACTCCCGGTCGACATCGAGGAGCACGAGGCGGCCGCCATTGCCGAGGACGAGCAGGCGCCCGCCGACCGGGACCGGTGCGGTCCGCACTCCGTCGCCGTCGACGCGCGTGCGGGCGATGGGGCGGCCGTCGGACAGGGCGAACAGGTGCACCCAGCCGTCGGCGTCCCCCACCGCGAGTTCCGGCGGCACCACCGCGGGCCCCGTGACCCCGCGCCGGGCGAGCCCCGGCTGCTCCCAGTCCGGCGTGCCGCTCGCGGCGTCGAGGGCGTGGATCGTGCCGTCCTCGTCCACTGCGTAGACGTCGCCGTAGGCCTCGCCCAGGCGCCCGAAGAGCGACAGGGGCTGCTCCCAGAGCGGGTTGCCGTCGGCGACCCGCAGCGCCTTCACGGCGCCCTGGTAGCTGCCGACGTAGACCGCGGCGTTCGTGGGGAGGGGCGTCGTGTCCACGTCGACCATGCGTTCGAGCTCCGAGCGGCCGGCCGGCAGCGCCACGACGTGCTCCCAGAGCACCTGGCCCTCGTCGGCGCGCAGCGCCACGACGCGGCCGTTGGCGAAGCCGGCGAGGACCACCGGCCCGACGACCACGGGACTACTGGTGCCGCGGAGTGTGAGCACCGGCACCTGGGTGTCGAAGGACCAGAGGCGCGCGCCGTCGGAACGCGCGAGGGCCGTGAGGCGCCCGTCCCCCGTGAGCACGAAGACGCGCTCGCCGTCGCTGGCCGCCGGCGCGAGGATCTCGCTCGAGAGCTGCACGCGCCAGAGCTCCTCGCCGTCGTCGGAGCGCAGTGCGACGATCTCCCCGTCCTCCGTGCCGAGGTAGACCGTGTAGTCGTCGGCGGCGACGCCGCCGGTGACGAAGCTGCCGCCGTCGTCGTCCCGGTCCCAGAACACGAAGGCCGAGAAGAAGGAGCCCGGGGGAACGCCGATGCGCGAGCGCCAGAGGAGCTCGCCGTCCTCCAGGGCGCGGGCCTCGACGAGGCCGTAGGCGTCCGCCACGTACACGCGGTCGCGGATCACGGCGGGGCGCAGGCGTGTGAAGCGGTCCCCGAGCCCCTGGCCGACGCGCGCGCGCCAGAGCACCTCGAGGCGGGCCTCGGGCTCGAAGTCCAGGAGCGGCGCCGGCCCCTCCTCGTCGTCGCCCCCGAACCAGGCGCAGCCCGGCAGGAGGAGCCCGAGCAGCCCGACGAGCAGGAGCGGTCGCAGGGCGTGGCTCAACCCGCGTCCTCCGTCGCGGCCAGCACCTCGTCGAGCTTCATCTCGACGATCCCGCGGGTGGCCGTGCCCGCCTCGAGGGCACGCGCGTAGGCGGCGCGGGCCTCCGCGAGCCGTCCGAGCGCGCGCAGCGCGTCGCCGCGGAGCTCCTCCACGGGGCCGATCTCCTCGCCGGCACGGATCGTCGCGAGGCGCGTCAGCGCGGCCTCGGCGTTGCCGGCGTCGAGGTCGAGGCGCGCCAGGCGCAGGCGGGCGAGGTCGTCGATGGCCGCGCCGGTGCCCAGTTCGAGCACGCGTTCCAGGGCCGCCCGCGCCGCCGCCGCGTCGCCGGCCTCGAGGGCACGCGAGGCCTCCTCGAGCGCCAGCAATGCGAGGTAGGCGGATCCGGAGTGCTCGCTGCGCAGGCGCTGCGCGAGGGCCTCGCGGCGCGCGTCGTCACCCGCCGCGGCCGCCTCGGTCCATTCCTGGTAGAGCGCCGAGACCGTCTGCGCCTGCTCCTGCGTGCGGTCCTGCCACCAGCGCCAGCCGATCACGCCCCCGACGGCCACGACGAAGGTGAGGACCAGGAAGGTCCCGTGCTCCCGCCACCAGCGGGTCAGCTGCTCGACCGTTTCCTCGTCCGTGCGGTACTCGCTCACGACCGTCTCTCCCGCTGTCCGTCAGCCGCGCCCGGCGCCGTAGCGCGCGCGCAGTTCCTCGATGAGTGCACCCACGGCGAGCGTGCGCTGCTCGCCCTCGCCCCGCAGGGGCTTCACGCCCACGGTGCCCGCCGCCCGCTCCTCCTCGCCGAGGACCAGGGCGAGTTCCGCGCCGCTCGCGTCGGCCCGGCGGAAGCGCGCCTTCGCCTTGCCGCCGCCGCAGTGCAGCTGCAGGCGCAGACCCGGGACGGCGGCACGGAGCTCGCGGGCGAGGGCCAGGGCCCGAGGTGTACCGTCGTCGTCCAGGGGGAGCAGGTAGACGTCCACCTCCCGGGCCAGCGCCTCGGGCACGGCCCCGACGGCCTCGGCGAGGAGCAGGAGCCGGTCGACGCCCATGGCGAAGCCGATGCCCGGGGTCGGGCGGCCGCCGAGCTGTTCCACGAGACCGTCGTAGCGCCCGCCGGCACAGACCGTGCCCTGGGCCCCGAGCCGGTCCGTGGTCCATTCGAAGACCGTGCCCGTGTAGTAGTCCAGGCCGCGCACGATACGCGGATTGACGACGTAGTCCACGCCGGCGGCCTCGAGGAGCTCGCGCAGGCCGTCGAACTGGCGCCGGGCCTCGTCGTCGATCCACTGCGAGAGCTCCGGCGCGTCCGCGAGCACGGCCCGGGTACCGGGATCCTTGGAGTCGAGGATGCGCAGGGGGTTCCGGTGCAGGCGGCGGCGGCTGTCCTCGTCCAGGGCCTCGGCGCGGGGCTCGAGAAAGGCCACGAGGGCGTCCCGGTAGGCGCGCCGGGCGTCGGCGGAGCCGAGCGTGTTGAGCTCGAGTTGCACGGCCCCGGCGATGCCGAGGGCGCGCCAGAGCTCCGCCGTCATCACGAGGAGCTCGGCGTCGACGTCCGGGCCCGGGAAGCCGAAGCACTCGGCGCCGATCTGCTGGAACTGGCGGTAGCGGCCCTTCTGCGGTCGCTCGTAGCGGAACATGGGGCCCGCGTACCAGAGGCGCTGGGTCTGGTTGTAGAGCAGCCCGTGTTCCTCGCAGGCGCGCACGCAGCCGGCGGTGCCCTCGGGCCGCAGGGTCACGGACTCCCCGCCCCGGTCCTCGAAGCTGTACATCTCCTTCTCGACGATGTCCGTGGTCTCCCCCACGGAGCGGGCGAAGAGTCCCGTGTGCTCCAGCACCGGCAGGCGGATCTCCCGGTAGCCGTGGGCCGCGAGCACCGCCCGGGCCGTGTCCTCGACCCACTGCCAGCGCACGCTCTCGCCCGGCAGGACGTCGGGCATGCCGCGGATGGACTGGAACTTCTTCATGGGGGACCTTGCGTGCACGGGGTTCGAGGGACCCGGCGCGGCGGTGCGCGGCCCGAAGGAAGGCGCCGGCGCACCGGCGTGCGCCGGCAGGGTGGAGGCGGGCTCAGGCCCGGGCGATCAGATCGCGCTCCAGGGCCTCGCGCTCGCGTTCCTTCTCGGCGACGCGCTCGCGGACGATGCGCTCGAGCCGGTCCACGAGCGTCTCGTTCCCCACCTTCTCCGAGGGCTTGCCCTCCCGGTAGACGAGGCTCGCGGGCGAGGCGCCGGTGAGGCCGATGTCCGCCTTCAGGGCCTCGCCGGGGCCGTTCACGACGCAGCCGATGACGGCCACGTCGAGGGGCACGGTCACGTCCTCGAGGCGCCGCTCGAGCTCGTTCATGGTGCCGATCACGTCGAAGTTCTGTCGCGAACAGCTCGGGCAGGCGACGAAGTTGATGCCCCGGCTGCGCAGCCGGAGGCTCTTCAGGATGTCGAAGCCGACCTTGATCTCCTCCACCGGATCGGCGGCCAGCGACACGCGGACCGTGTCACCGATGCCGTCGTAGAGGAGCATCCCGAGGCCCACGGCGGACTTCACGGTCCCGGAGCGCAGCCCCCCGGCCTCGGTGATGCCGAGGTGGAAGGGCTTGTCCGTCTGCGAGGCGAGACGCCGGTAGGCGTCCACGGTCATGAAGACGTCGGAGGCCTTGAGCGAGACCTTGTAGTCATGGAAGTCGAGGCGCTCGAGGATGTCCATGTGGTACAGCGCGGACTCGACCATGGCCTCGGCGCAGGGCTCGTTGTCGTACTTCTTCAGCAGCCGCTTGCCGAGGGACCCGGCGTTCACGCCGATGCGGATCGGCACGCCCTTGTCGCGGCAGGCGGAGACCACGGCGCGCACCCGCTCGTCGGCGCCGATGTTGCCGGGGTTGATGCGCACGCAGTCCACCCCGTACTCGATCACCTTCAGGGCGATCCGGTAGTCGTAGTGGATGTCGGCGACGAGGGGCACGCGCACCTGGCTGCGGATCCGGGCGAAGGCCTCGGCGGCGTCCAGGGTCGGCGTGGAGACGCGCACGATGTCCGCGCCGGCGTCCTCCAGGCGACGGATCTGGGCGACCGTGGCCTCGACGTCCGTGGTCTCCGTGTTGGTCATGCTCTGCACGGAGATGGGGGCGTCCCCGCCCACGGGCACGGAGCCGACGTGGATCTGGCGGGTCTTGCGACGAACGATCGGGGATCGGAATTCCATGGCAGACGTCCTGCTGTCCTCGTTCCTCGGTCTGTGATCCGCAGGATGCCCCGCGGTCGCCGGCGGTGTCAGCGCCCGATCACGAGGGACGCGATGTCGCCCCGCGTGTGCGGCCGCAAGGGCACCGCCCGGTCGTTGTAGCGGAGTTCCACGCCCGGCGCGTAGCCCAGGCGCACCCGGAACGGCGCGCGGCCCCAGAGATCGAGGGTCTCGCCGCCCCGGTTGAGATCGCCGTAGACGTTCACGTCCTCGGCGTCGCGCACCTGCACCCAGCAGTCCGCCGCGAAGACGAGGCGCAGATGATCCTCGCCACCCGCGTAGATTCTAATGCCGCGGCCGTCCGCATCCACCTCGCGGGTGATCGACGGGCCCGAAGGGGCCGCCGCCGCCGTTGCTGCCCCCTCCGCCACTTCCGCCGCCGGCGCAGCGGCCGTGGCCGGGTCGGCCTCCCGGTCGGCTCCCGGCAGCGGCGGCGCTTCGGCCACGGTCGCATTGGCGGCCGGTTCGACCCGCACGGGGACGAGCGTGGCGGGCTGCGCCTCCGCGAACTCCGCCCGGGCGAGGCCCCGCCGGTCCGGCTCCGCCGCGGGGAGCGGCGCCTCGGCGGCGGACGCGGCGGCCGGCGCGGGCTCGCGCTCCGCCTGGCGGGCCTCCGGGGCGCCCTCCTCCGGCCACACCGCCAGCAGCAGGACGACGAGGAACAGGAGCCCCGCGGCGCTCGCCACGGTCATCACGAGGCCGGGGCGCTCGTGGACGAGCGCTGCGAACAGCGGCGGCTTCGTGCGCACCACGGCGGCGACCTCGAGCTGCGGGTCGAAGCGCCCCACGCGGGCCTCGTGGGCCTCGAGGAGCGGCTGCGGGTCGATCGTGAGGAGGCGGGCGTAGGAGCGGAGGTAGCCGCGGACGAAGGCGGGGCGGGGCAGGCGGTCGTAGTCGTCCGCCTCCAGGGCCCGGATCGTGCTCACGGCGAGGTTCAGGGTCTCCGCGAGGTCGCGCACCGTGAGCCCGCGCGCCTCGCGGGCCTCCCGGAGCATGGCGCCCGGTCCCCGCGTGGCGGCGCGCCCCTCCGTGGCGTCCGCGTCGCCCTCGCCGCTCCCGCGGTCCGGATCCTCAGCCATCGGCGACGGACTCCCGGTAGAGGCGGTACTCGTCCGAGTAAGGATAGAGGTTGCGGAGCTGGAGCGCGTAGCTCGCGAGGGCGTCCTGGTCGCCGGCGACGCGCGCGAGGCGGATGCCGAGCCAGAGCGAGCGCGGCGACTGGCGCGCGACGTCCCGGTAGCGGTCGTACCAGCGGGCCGCCTGGGCGAACTCGCCGTCGCCGAAGTCGAGCAGGGCGAGTTCGAGGAGCGAGGTCGCCGTGCGCGGATCGAGGGTCACGGCGCGGGCGAAGGCTTCCCGGGCCGCCTCACGATCGCCGACGGCCAGGCTCGCGAGCCCGAGGTTCTCGTAGGCCACGGAGCGCAGCGGATTGTCCGGGTCCTGCACGGCGACCCGCAGCTGGGACCGGGCGTCGCCGTAGCGCTGCTGCTGGTAGAGGAATACGCCGTAGTCGTTGCGCACGCGCGCGTTCTCGGGCGCGGAGCGCACGGCGATGCGGAAGTGGCGCTCGGCGAGCTCCGCCTCCCCCTCGCGCTGGTAGATGCGCCCGAGCAGGTTGTTCGCTTCCCAGGAACGCGGGTCGATCTCGAGGGCGAACTCGAGGGGCTTCTTCGCCCGGGCGAGGTCGCCCGTCTCGTAGTAGCCGTTCGCGAGGTCGAGGTGCGCCCGCAGCCGCTCCGGGGCGCTCGCGCGCGTCGGACCGGTGCCGTCGCTCGCGCAGGCGGCGAGGAGCGCGAGGCAGAGTACCCCCGTCAGGACGCGCCCGACGAGACCGCGGGGGCGCTCAGCGCGCGGCGCCGGCACCGGCGGGGGCATGGGTGATGGGCCCATGGTCCTTCAGCCTCGCGATGTACCGCTCGCGGCGGCGGGTACGGTCGTCGAAACGGCCGGCGAGCTGCCCACAGGCCGCGTCGATGTCGTCGCCGCGGGTCGTGCGCAGCATGGTGGCAAAGCCCCGCTCCAGGAGAAAGCTCTGGAACGCCCGCACCCGGCCCGGCGAGGGTCGGCGATAGCCCGAGCCCGGGAACGGGTTGAAGGGGATGAGGTTGAGCTTGACCCGCTCCTTCAGGTCCGCGAGCAGCGCAGCGAGCTCCTCGGCGTGGGCCAGTTCGTCGTTCACGCCGTCCATGAGCGTGTACTCGACGGTGATCGCGCGCCAGTCGCCGAGGGTGGCGAGGTAGGCGCGGCAGGCGTCGAGGAGTTCGGCGATGGGATAGCGCCGGTTGACCGGGACGAGGCGGTCCCGCAGCGCGTCGTTCGGCGCGTGCAGGGAGATCGCGAGCGCCACGTCGGTCTCGCCGGCGAGGCGCCGGATCGCCGGCACGACCCCAGCCGTGGAGAGCGTCAGGCGACGCTTGGAGATGCCGTAGCCGAGGTCGTCCAGAAGCACGGAGATGGCCGCGAGCACGGCGTCGTAGTTGAGCAGCGGCTCGCCCATGCCCATGAGCACGACGTTGGTGATCGCCTTCGGCCGGCCGAAGTCCACGTCCGCGAGCGCCCGGGCCGCGAGGCGCACCTGCGCGACGATCTCCGCGGCCGTGAGGTTGCGGTTGAAGCCCTGCTTGCCCGTGGCGCAGAAGCTGCAGTCGAGGGCGCAGCCCACCTGCGAGGAAATGCAGAGGGTGCCGCGGTCCTTCTCGGGGATGAACACGGTCTCGATGCGCTGGCCGTCCGCGAGCGTGAAGAGCCACTTGCGGGTGCCGTCGGCGGAGACGTGCGTCGGGCCGGGCTCCGGCATGGCGAGCTCGGCGCGCGCCTCGAGCTGCTCGCGCAGCTTCCGGGAGAGATCGGTCATGGCCGCGAAGTCGTCGACGCCGCGGTGATGGATCCACTTCATGAGCTGCGTCGCCCGGAAGGGCTTCTCGCCGAGCTCCGCGAAGAACGCCTCGAGGGCGGACCGGGGCATGCCGAGGAGGTTCACCCGCGCCGTCTCCGGCGCCGGCGCGGTGGCCTCGACCTGCAGGGTCCCGGTGCCCGTCGTCACGATCGTCTCCTCAGCCCCGCTCGAACTGCTCGAGGGTGCTGAAGAAGTAGGCGATCTCCCGCGCCGCGGAAGCCGCGGAATCGGAACCGTGCACGGCGTTCGCGTCGATGGACTCGGCGAAGTCCGCGCGGATCGTCCCCGGCGCGGCCTCCTTGGGGTTGGTGGCACCCATGAGTTCGCGGTTGCGGAGCACGGCGTCCTCGCCCTCGAGCACCTGCACCATGACCGGGCCCGAGGTCATGAAGGCGATGAGGTCCTCGAAGAAGCCCCTGCCGGCGTGCTCGGCGTAGAAGCCGGCCGCCTGCTCCCGGGACAGGTGCATCATCCGCGCAGCGGCGATGCGCAGCCCCGCCTTCTCGAAGCGGGCGTAGATCTCGCCGATCGCGTTCTTCCCGACGGCGTCGGGCTTGATGATCGACAGGGTCCTCTCGAGCGCCATGCAGTCTCTCCAGCCGGGTCCGCGTGGGCCCCGTCAGGGGGCGCCCCGCCCATAGACGACCGGGGCGCGCCACGCAGATCGCGGCCGCCCCGGTCGGAAGCGGCTGCATTATACGCACGGGCCCGACGATTGCATCCGCGCCGCGCCGGCGAACCGCGGGCGCTCAGGCGCTGCGTGCGCGGGCCCCGCGGAGCCGGTCCACGGCGTCGACGACGGCCCGCGCGGCCCGGTCGACCTCGTCGGCGGTGGTGAAGCGGCCGAAGGAGAAGCGGATCGAGGCGTGGGCCAGCGCGTCCGGCAGGCCGAGGCCCCGGAGCACGTGCGAGGGTTCGACGATCGCCGAGTTGCAGGCGGACCCGCTCGAGCAGGCGACGTCGGCCGCGAGCGCCATGAGCAGCGCCTCCCCGTCCACGCCCTCGAAGGCGAGATTGACGATGGCCGCCACGCGCCGCTCCGGATCGCCGTTCAGGTGCACGCCGGGCACCGACCGCACCCGGTCGAGAAAGCGTTCCTGCAGCCGCGCGAGCTGCGCGCGCTCCGTCTCGCCGCCCTCGGCCACGAGGCCGTAGGCCTCGCCCATGCCCACGAGCTGATGCGTGGGCAGGGTCCCGGAGCGCAGGCCCCGCTCGTGGCCACCGCCGTGGATCTGCGCCTCCACGGGCACGCGGGCCGCACGCCGCAGGTAGAGGGCGCCCACGCCCTTCGGGCCGTAGCACTTGTGCGCCGAGAGGGAGACGAGGTCCACGGGGAGCGCCGAGAGATCCAGCGGCAGCTTCCCCGGCGCCTGGGCCGCGTCCACGTGGAAGACGGCGCCGGACCCGGCGACCACGGCGCCGAGCGCCGCGAGGTCGTGGACGGTGCCGAGCTCGTTGTTCACGGCCATGAGGGAGACGAGGGTCGTGTCCGACCGCAGGGCCTCGGCGAGCTGCGCCGGTTCGACCAGACCCGCGGGGCCGGGCTCGAGCCAGGTGACGGACCAGCCCCGCGCCTCGAGCCAGCGGAAGCAGTCGAGCACGGCCTTGTGCTCGACGGTCGACGTGATCAGGTGCCGGCCCTCGTCGACGCGGGCCTCGGCCACGCCCTTGATGGCGAGGTTGTCGGCCTCGGTGGCGCCGGAGGTCCACACGAGCTCGCGCGGGTCGCAGCCGAGGGTCTCGGCGACGCGGGCCCGCGCCGCCTCCACCGCTTCCTCGGCTTCCCAGCCGTAGACGTGGCTGCGGGAGGCGGGGTTGCCGAAGACGCCGTCGGGGGTCAGGTGCGCCGCCATGCGCTCGGCGACCCGCGGATCCACGGGAGTGGTGGCGGCGTAGTCGAGGTAGACCGGGCGTTCCACGGGCGTCAGAGATGGGTCGCCGCGATGCGGGAGCCGTCCCGCAGCCCGAGGGCCTCCTCCTGGCGGGCGGCGACGGCACGCACGGAGTCGCGGGCCACGAGCGAGGCCAGGCTCACGGTGGCGAGGTAGGCCTCGATGCGGCCCGTGAGGTCGGACCAGAGGTCGTGGGTCAGGCAGCGCTGGCCGTCCTGACAGGTGCCGGCGCCGCCGCAGCGGGTCGCATCGAGCGACTCCTCCACCGCGTCGATGATCGCGGCGACGGAGATCTCCTCCGCGTCGGCTCCGAGCCGGTAGCCACCGCCCGGACCGCGGACGCTGCGCACGAGACCGTGGCGCCGGAGGCGCGCGAAGAGCTGCTCGAGGTAGGCGAGGGAGATGCTCTGCCGGCCCGCGACGTCGGCGAGCGGCACGGGACCGTCCCCCGCGTGGAGGGCCAGGTCGAGCATGGCGGTGACGGCGTATCGGCCGCGGGTCGTGAGCCGCATGGCGCACCTCGTGAGGGGCCGCGCCCGTCCCGGGCGCGCCGGACCAAGGGCGGGATTGTCCGATTCCCGACCGCGCCGGTCAACTTGAGCCCGACGGACCGCCCTGCCCCGGACGACGCTCCGGAGTCGACAGACGCCGCTCGAGCGCCGAGAGGAAGCCGCGGAGGATGTTCACCTCGACCTGGTCCAGGCGCGTGCGGAAGAACAGCCGGCGCAGGCGCAGCAGCACGGTCCCGGGCTCCCGCTCGTCGAGGAAGCCGCTCTCGCCGAGGAGCCGCTCGAGGTGCTCGAGCAGTCGCTCCACCGCCGCCGACTCGGCCCAGGGCCGGTCCCAGGGCGGCTCCGGCGGCCGGGCCCCGGCGTCGAGCCAGCCCATGCGCAGCTCGTAGGCGACGAGCTGGACCGCCATGGACAGGTTGAGGGACGGATAGGCGGGATCCGTCGGCACCATGAGGTGCAGCTGGCAGCGGGCGAGCTCCTCGTTCGTGAGCCCGCTCGCCTCCCGGCCGAAGATGACCGCGACGGGGGCCGTGGGCGCCTCGGCGAGGAGCCGGGCGGCGGCCTCCCGGGCGTCGACCATGGGCCAGGGCACGCGGCGGCTCCGGGCCGAGGTGCCGATCACGAGCGTGCAGTCGTCGACGGCGTCGGCGAGGGTCGGCACCACCCGCGCCGCGTCCACGACGTCGACGGCGGACGCGGCGCGGAAGCGCGCCTCCGGATCGGGATAGCGCAGCGGGTTCACGAGCACGAGCTGCGTGAGCCCCATGTTCTTCATGGCGCGCGCCGCGGCACCGATGTTCCCGGGATGGGTCGGTTCCACGAGCACCATGCGCACGCGCGCGGCGAGCAGCGGATCGAGCGGCGGCGGATCCTGCACGTCGTTCACGGGCGCGCGACCTCCCGCTCCGGGAGGGCCCTTCTGCTATCCTGCGCGCCCGCTCGTGCCGCCTCCGAGGGAGTTCCATGCAGGCCTACGCGAACATGGCGCTGCGCGCCGCCCGCCGTGCCGGGCAGATCATCGTGCGGGCCATGGACCGCGTGGACCTGCTCACGATCGAGGAGAAGGAGAAGAACGATCTCGTCTCCGAGGTGGACCGGCGCGCCGAGGCCGCGATCGTCGAGATCCTGCACAAGGCCTACCCCGACCACCGGATCCTCGGCGAGGAGTCCGGGCAGGCGGTGGCCGGGGATCCGGAGACCACCTGGATCATCGATCCCCTCGACGGGACCACGAACTACCTGCACGGCATCCCGCATTTCTGCGTGTCCATCGGTTGCATCCACCGCGGCCGCCTCGAGCACGGCGTGATCCTCGACCCGCTCCGGGACGAGGCCTTCGTCGCCTCCCGGGGCCACGGCGCCCAGCTCAACGGCAAGCGCATCCGGGTCACCCGCCGCACGAGCCTCGACGGCGCCGTGGTCGGGACGGGCATCCCCTTCCGCGACGTCGGCGACCACCTGCCCGCCTACATGGCCATGCTCGAAGCCGTCACCCGCAAGGCCCGCGGCGTCCGCCGGGCGGGCTCCGCGGCCCTCGACCTCGCCTACGTGGCCGCGGGGCGCTTCGACGGCTTCTGGGAACTCGGACTCCAGCCCTGGGACATGGCGGCGGGCGCCCTGCTGGTCACCGAGGCGGGCGGCCTGGTCTCGGACTTCGCCGGCGGCAGCGCCTTCCTCGAGAGCGGCAACGTCGTCTGCGGCAGCCCGAAGTGCTTCAAGGCGCTGCTGCAGACCATCGGTCCCCACGTCACCCCGTCCATGCGCCCGGCCGCCGCCCGGGCCTGAGCGCGACGCCGTCCGACCTCAGAGCACGGGCTCCTGGTCGGCGCCCTCCTTCTCCGGCAGCACCAGATCCTGCCGGTCGAGGCGCAGCAGGAGCAGCATGTTCGAGGCGACGTAGATCGAGGAGTAGGTCCCGACGACGATCCCGACCACGAGCGCCTCGGCGAAGCCCTCGATGAGCTCCCCGCCGAACAGCAGCAGCGCGAGGAGCACGAGCAGGGTCGTCAGCGAGGTCGCGAGGGTGCGGCCGAAGGACTGGCTGATCGACTGGTTGATGATCTCCACGGGCGTTCCGCGGCGCATGCGGCGGAAGTTCTCGCGGATGCGGTCGAAGACCACGATCGTGTCGTTGAGCGAGTAGCCGATCACCGCCAGCACGGCGGCGAGGGACGGCAGGTCGAAGGACCAATGGAAGAGCGAGAAGGCGCCCATGGTGATGATCACGTCGTGGATCAGCGCCACGACCGCGCCCACCGCGAACTTCCCGGTGAAGCGGAACATGATGTAGACCATGACCAGCGCGAGGGCCGTGAGCAGCGCGAGGCCGCCCTGCTCGCGCAGCTGCTCGCCGACGGCGGGCCCCACGAACTCCGAGCGCAGGAGCGTGACGCCGTCGCCGTATTCCGCCCGGAGCGCGTCGAGGAGCGTGTCGCCCACGGTCGCCTCGGCCCCCACCACCTCCGGCGGCACGCGCACGAGCAGGTCCCGCGGGGTGCCGAAGTTCTGCACCACGAGATCCGGATAGCCCTCGTCGGCGAGGGCCGCGCGGACCTCCGCCGGCGCCACGTCCCGGTCGAACTCGATCTCCACCAGGGTGCCGCCCGTGAAGTCGAGACCGAAGTTCAGGCCCCGGAGCACGAGCAGCGCGATCGAGCCGACGACGAGCGTCAGCGAGAGGATCTCCGCCGGCCAGCGCAGGCGCATGAAGTTCAGGGAGAGCCGCGTCTCCCAGAAGGTCTGTCGCGCGCCGCCGCGGCGGCCGCTGCTCGCCTCGCCCTGCTGCTCGCTCATGGCTGTCCCGATTCGTTCATGGCTCGTCCCGGCGCACGCCGGTCCGTCAGATCGCCAGCCGGCGCACGTTGCGCCCGCCGTAGATGAGGTTGACCAGGGCGCGGGTCCCCACGATCGCCGTGAACATGGAGGTCACGATGCCGATCGCCAGCGTCACCGCGAAGCCCTTCACGGGACCGGAACCGATGGCGTACAGGACCACCGCCACCATGAAGGTGGTGACGTTCGCGTCGAGGATCGTCACGAAGGCGCGGTCGAAGCCCGCCGCGATGGCCTGCTGCGGTGGCCGCTCCCCGAGCTCCTCGCGGATGCGCGAGAAGATCAGCACGTTCGCGTCCACGGCCATGCCCACCGTGAGCACGATGCCGGCGATGCCCGGCAGCGTCAGCGTCGCCCCGAGCAGGGACATGACCGCCACCATGAGCACGAGGTTCGCCGCCAGCGCCACGTTCGCGGCCAGGCCGAAGAGCCGGTAGTAGACGAGCATGAACAGCAGCACGAGGGCGAAGCCCGCGGCCACGGACAGGTACCCGGCGCGGATGTTGTCCTCGCCGAGGGACGCGCCGACGGTGCGCTCCTCGACGATGTACATGGGCGCCGCGAGGGCCCCGGCCCGGAGCAGGAGCGCGAGGTCCGTGGCCTCGCGCTGGGAGAGGCCGGTGATGCGGAAACGGTTGCCGAGCGCCGCCTGGATCGTCGCCACGCTGATCAGGCGCTCCTCCTCGTAGGGAATCCGCCGGGCGACGGTCTCGCCGTCCACCTCCACGTAGCGCGTGCGCGTGCGCGTCTCCTTGAAGACGATGGCCATGGACCGCCCGATGTTGCCGCGCGTGGCCTCGTTCATGCGCTGGCCGCCACGGCCGTCGAGGGTGATGTTCACCTGCGGCAGGCTCGTCTCCGGGTCGTAGCCGGACTGGGCGTTGTTCACGCGGTCGCCGGTGACGATGATGCTGCGCTCGAGGTCGATCTCCCGGCCCTCGTAGGCGAAGGTCTCCGTCTCCGTGGTCGCCGCATCGGGCGCCGCCACGAGGCGGAACTCGAGGTTCGCGACCTTGCCGATGATCTCCTTCGCCCGCGTGGAGTCCTGGATGCCGGGCAGATCGAGGACGATGCGGTTGCGCCCGAGGCGCTGCACGAGCGGCTCCGAGACCCCGAGCTCGTTCACGCGGTTGCGCAGGCTCTGGAGGTTCTGGTCGATGGCGTAGTCCTCGATCTCCGCCACCACCTCCGGGCGGAGCCCGAGCACCAGCGCCGGATCGCCGTCGACCACCTCCGAGGAGACGGCGAATTCCACGACCCGGTCCGCCACGAGCCGCCGCGCCTCGTCCCGATCGGCCTCGTCGCGGAAGCGCACGGTGATGCGCCGCGCGGGCACGTCGATCCCGATGGGGCGCAGGTAGCGCAGGCGGGCGTCGCGGAACAGCCCCCGCATCTCTTCCTCGAAGCCCTCGAGGCGGTCGGCGACGGCCGTCTCCATGTCGACCTCGAGGAGGAAGTGCACGCCGCCGGAGAGGTCGAGGCCGAGGTTCATGCGCTGGGCGCCGAGCTCCGTGAGCCAGTCCGGGGTGGTCGACGCGAGGTTCAGGGCGACCACGTAGTCGTCGCCGAAGCCCGCCTCCACGAGGGCGCGCTGGATCACGCTGCGGGCACGGATCTGCGCCTCGTTGTCGTCGAAGCGGAAGAGCACCTGCCCTTCCTCGAAGCCCGCCGCGAAGGCCTCGAGGCCGGCCTCGTCGAGGGCCGCGCGGGCCGTCCGGAGGATCTCCTGCGAGGGACGCGTGTCCTCGCCGCGGGCGGAGACCTGCACGGCGTAGTCGGGCGGGAAGAGGTTCGGAGCCGCGTAGAGCGCGCCGGTCGCGAGCACCACGAGCACGAGCAGGTACTTCCAGAGCGGGAACCGGTTCAGGGACACGGGGCCACGGCGTCCGGGGCCGCCGAGGGTCATGAGCCCGGGCGGCGGGGGGGCGCCCTTCTCGCGGGCCTTGCCGCCCGGACGCGCCATCTCAGGCCTTCTCGGCGTCGAGCTTCTTGAGCGTGCCCTTCGGCAGGGTGGCGATGACCGAGGGCTTCTGGAAGCGCAGTTCCGTGCCCTGGGCCACGCGGGCCACGACGAAGTCCTCCTCGACCTTCGTGATCGTGCCCACGACGCCGCCGCTGGTGACGATCTCGTCGCCCTTCTCGAGCCCCTCCATGAGCTGCCGATGCTCCTTCTGACGCTTCTGCTGCGGGCGGATCAGGAAGAAGTAGAAGATGACGAAGAGCAGGACGAGGGGCAGGAACTCGAGGAGTCCCGCCGACGGCGGCGCGCCGGCGTCGGCCGCGAGGGCCTCGGCGAAGAGGAAACTCATGAATCACTCCCTGGGACGGTGTCGGAGCGGGCCCGGTCGACGCCCCAGCCCTCGTAGAGCTCCGCCACGAGGGCCGGCAATGTACCGGAGGCGATGGCCCCGCGCAAACGGGCCACGAGGCCGAGGTAGTAGTGGAGGTTGTGCACCGTGTTCAGATGCCCGCCGAGCATCTCGTTGCAGCGATCGAGGTGATGGAGATAGGCCCGGGAGAAGGTCCGGCAGGTGTAGCAGTCGCAGGCCGGATCGAGCGGACCCGGGTCGTCGCGATGGCGCGCGTTGCGGATGCGCACGACGCCGCGGGAGGTGAACAGGTGGCCGTTGCGGGCGTTGCGCGTGGGCAGCACGCAGTCGAAGAGATCGACGCCGCGCAGCACCGCTTCCACGATGTCCCAGGGCGCGCCGACCCCCATGAGGTAGCGCGGCCGCTCCGCGGGCAGGCGGTTCCCGATCGCGTCGAGCACCGCGAGCATCTCCTCCTTCGGCTCGCCCACGGAGAGCCCGCCGATGGCGTAGCCGTCGAAACCGATCTCCACGAGTCCCGCGAGGGACTCGGCGCGAAGCTCCGGATACATGCCGCCCTGGACGATGCCGAAGAGCGCCGCCGGGGAGTCGCCGTGGGCCGCCTTCGAGCGCGCGGCCCAGCGCAGGGAGAGCTCCATGGAGGCGCGGGCGGTCTCGCGGCTCGCCGGCCAGGGCGTGCACTCGTCGAAGATCATCACCACGTCGGAGCCGAGGAGGCGCTGGACCTCCATGGAGCGCTCCGGGGAGAGGAAGACGCGGGAGCCGTCGATGGGCGAGCGGAACGCGACGCCCTCCTCCGAGACCTTCCGCAGCGCCCCGAGGCTCCAGACCTGGAAGCCGCCGGAGTCCGTGAGGATCGGCCCGGGCCACTGCATGAAGCCGTGGAGGTCGCCGAGGCGGGCGATCGCCTCGGCGCCGGGCCGGAGCATGAGATGGAAGGTGTTGCCGAGGACGATGCGCGCGCCGACGCGCTCGAGGTCCTCCGGCGTCATGCCCTTCACGGTGCCGTAGGTGCCCACGGGCATGAACATGGGCGTCTCGAAGGTGCCGCGCGCGAAGGCGAGACGGCCGTGGCGCGCGGCGCCGTCCCTGGCGAGGACCTCGAAGCGCATCAGGACCGGGGCCCGCGGGCGTCGGCGGCGGGCCACGCGAGCATGGCGTCGCCGTAGGAGAAGAAGCGGTAGCGCTCGGCGACCGCGTTCTCGTAGGCCGCGAGCACGGCGTCACGCCCGGCGAAGGCGGCGACGAGCATGAGCAGCGTCGATTCCGGCAGGTGGAAGTTCGTGATCAGGCCGTCGATCACCCGATAGCGGTAGCCCGGGTAGATGAAGATCTCCGTCTCCTCCTCCGTGGCGCGGGGGACGCCGGGCGCCTCGCCGCCCTCGGCGGCGGACTCCAGGGCCCGCACCACGGTCGTCCCGACGGCGATCACGCGCCCGCCGCGGGCCCGGCAGGCGCGGATCGCCGCCACCGTGGCCTCGCTCACCACGAGGCGTTCGGCGTGCATGCGATGGGCCTCGACGTCGTCCACGCGGACCGGCTGGAAGGTGCCCGCCCCCACGTGGAGCGTGACGAAGGCGGTCTCGACGCCCCGCGCCTCGAGCGCCTCGAGGATCCCGGCGGTGAAGTGCAGCCCCGCCGTCGGCGCCGCGACGGACCCGGGCACCCGGGCGTAGACGGTCTGGTAGCGCTCCCGGTCGTCGGCGCGGTCCTCGCGGCGGATGTAGGGCGGCAGGGGCACGTGGCCGGCGGTCTCGAGCACGGCCTCCACGGGCCGGTCCTCGGGGAACTGGAGCAGGAAGAGATCCTCGCGCCGTTCGCGCATGGTCACGGAGACCGGGGCGCCCCGGTCCTCCCCGAGCACGAGCTGCGTGCCGGGCTTCGGGCTCTTGCTGGCGCGCACCTGCGCGAGCACCCGGTGCCCCGGGAGCACGCGTTCGACGAGCACCTCCACCCGGCCGCCGGATTCCTTCGTACCGAAGAGCCGCGCGGGGATCACCCGCGTGTCGTTGAAGACGACGAGGTCCCCGGGCGCGAGGAGCCCGGGCAGGTCCCGGAAACCGTGGTGGGCGAGGGTCCCGGTGGCGCCGTCGAGCACGAGGAGGCGACTCGCGGCCCGGTCCTCGAGCGCCTCCTGGGCGATCAGTTCCTCGGGCAGATGGAAGGCGAAGTCGCTGCGCTGCATGGGGCGTCCTTCCCCGGCGTCACGGTTCCGGGGCGCGCGGAGTCTACACGAAGGGCGGGCGCTCCCCTCCCCTCAGGGCGCGCCGGTCACCGTGATGCGGCCGACGCCACCCTCCGGGTAGTCGGCGGCGCGGATGCTGCCGCCGAGCCGCGCGAGGAGCAGGTTGTCCAGGGCCTGGCGCAGGTCC